>CAIYGI010000095.1 GCA_903925685.1 uncultured bacterium | reverse complement strand
GCGCGAAACCGCCAACTTCAAACGGTTCCGGAAACTCGTGGATCGATGGGTAGACCTCGCCTTAAAACTCTCTCAACTTAAGACTCGACAAGGCAAGCATTCAGCGTAACCATACCCCCAGAAGACGGTACTCTCAAGTGTGTATTGAACACGCAAAAGACTTGTTCCCAAAATTCGCCGAAAATTTCGTTGTTCAAGATATATTCGATGACAGGGGATGGTTCGCTGGACGCCACTTTAAAATGATCATCTTAATGCCTGGGCGATTGATAGATATTGGCCATTCTAAAGCGGAGAAGTTCCGGCGAAAGTTGCGGAAGCATAGTGACTACCTGTTGATATATGCATATGGCGATTGGCTTGAACGGTACGGGAGTTTCGACCGCTTGGCCCAAGAAGCGGGGCTTCTTCTGATAAATTCAGACCCTAACGTGAAATGTGGCCTTGCAAAGGTGAAGTGATATACTTCGGATGCGTGCAGGCAGGAATAAGATTGCGAATCTCATCGACTGTAACCCATATCAGGACTGGTTCTACCCAAAAACACTTCACATTTACTTGTGTGATTCACTTGCGTGATGTCCCCGATGAGTGCATGATCTCACCCGGTGCGCATTTGAGCCTGTGCGCCAGCGTATTTTTCAAAAGGCTCAGAGAAAATGAACAGTTAAGGGAGGATTGACATGTTACCGACACTTGCAATGTTGAGCGAATGGCACATCGTTTTGGCGCTGATTATCTTGTTGCTACTTTTTGGCGGCAAAAAACTGCCAGAACTGGCGCGTGGACTTGGGGAGGCCATCAAGGAATTCACAAAAGCCAAGCGTGACATCACTACAAATGGCACATGTCAACCAGTGGCGCCTCCGGCGCCTACAGAACCGCCGGCAAAGCCGGCACAACCGCCGAGCGTCCCGCAGAAGCCCGACGATCCAAAGTTGAACTAGTACTGCGCACGCGAGACGACCAAACTTGCTTAGATGGCTTCCAGATCTAATTGAGTGGTTTGCCAGGCAACAACCGTCTGGTCAACTGTCGGCCATGCAGGGCACTAAAAGTAATGATAGTGCAACCAAGCCGATGGTCGAACACCTTGAGGATCTGCGTCGCACATTGATCCGGATCGCTGTAACGTTGCTTATCAGTTTTAATCTCTGTCTGGTATTCGCCAATCGCATTCTGTTCTTTCTGGAGGTTCCGCTGTGCCGAGTTGTCCAGAATCCCAAGGACTGTCTGCAAAGCCTAAATGTAACGGATTCCTTTGTGTTAGCAATGACGCTGTCCTTCTATGGCGCCGTGATTCTGGCGATGCCGGTTGTTTTGTACTACATTGCCGATTTTATTCTGCCCGCTCTAAAACCTAATGAACGGGAGTCGATCCTGCCGTCGTTCGTATTCGGCGCATTGTTGTTTATCGCTGGGGTGGTCGTTTGCTACTATGTAATGATTCCTCAGACCCTTAAGGCCTTTATCAAATACAGCGCATGGCTCGAAATCAAACCACAATGGACGGTTTCGAGTTACATTAGTTTCGTCACGCAATTCATGCTCGCCGTGGGACTAACCTTCGAAGTGCCGCTGGTGATCCTGCTACTGGTACGTCTCGGTGTTGTCAGGGCCAGCACTGTGGCCAGGAGTCGGAAGATCATGATTGCCGTTGCCGTAATTTTAGCCGCCATTCTATCTCCGCCCGACCCACTGTCGATGGTGGTGATGGCGGTCCCCTTGATCATGATGTTTGAGGTCGCGGTCTGGTTGGCGAAGTTCGCTGAGAAACGAATGCGGTCGCGTCAGCAAGGCTCCCGGGACTTCGAGTAACCAAGTTCCGACAATGCGCCGTATTGAATGACATCGCGGCGAAAGTGCCGGAGATTCTCTTGCAACATCCGAACGTACCATTAGCGACGGTCTCGTTACCACCTGACGAGATTGCGCTTAACTTTACCAGACGCAGTGGTGACAGAATCAGCGCTCAAGGAATTGGCTTGGCGGGGCTGATCGGCCTTGCCGCGGCCTGGGTGATTGCATGCCGATTTTCGATTACGGAAAGCGGTCAGTTATTGTGTTTATTTATAACCTGCACCGCCTTGCCGATGGCCGTGTTGAGTTTTGCCGTAAACCGCGTTTGGCTCCGTGCTTCCAGCGGCCTTTGTGCGACGCCGCGACCGGTCAACTGGTCCCGCTGCATTGTTAAATTTACGGGATTGGCGGGCACGCTGCTCGCACTGGCGGTCTGCTACTGGCTTTTTCCCGAATATGCCAAGGCGTTTTATCGGCCGGTCTGGAGTATCGTACACCGAACGCTTCTCCTCGCCCTTTTGTTGGCGATCCCGTATATCATCTGGGTGGATTGCCGGATGATTGAACCCGAAGATGGATACTGGCACACCGGCCTTGCATTGTTGGGTAGGTGGCACGAAGTCAATTTTGTCCAAATCAAGGCCCACGCGCTGGGTTGGTTAGTGAAAGGGTTCTTTTTGCCGTTCATGCTTGCCGGCGCCGTGGAACATCTCGATTTCCTGACGAAAGAAGGCGTTAACTTTCTCACGTTCAATTGTCTTTTCTCAACCACATTCAATCTGATCTTTGGGGTGGATGTAATCTTCGGTTCCATCGGGTACCTGTTGACGTTGAGGATCCTTGATTCACACATTGCTTCAACGGAAACGACGTGGCTTGGATGGTTGAGCGCGATCATCTGTTACAAACCATTTTCGACATTTATTTGGGCGACCTTTCTTTGCTATAGCGGCAAAACCAACTGGATGGACTGGTTACAGCCGTATCCGATTATTTTTATCACGTGGGGATTTGCCATCCTCATGTTACAGTTTGTCTATGTTTGGTCAACCTGTTCGTTCGGTTGCCGATTCTCCAACCTGACGAACCGGGGCATCATTGTCGATGGGCCGTATCGGTACTTGAAACATCCCGCTTATGTTTCAAAAAACCTTGCCTGGTGGTTGATGGCAGTGCCCTTTGTCGCGCATGCCACAGGGGCGGAAGCCCTGCGGGCCTGTATCTGTCTTTTACTAACCAATGGGATTTACGCCGTCCGCGCTTGGACCGAAGAACGGCATCTACTCCATGACCCCGCCTATGTGAGATATTCTTGCTGGATGGAGCAGCACGGAGTATTTTCATACTTGCGGCGCGTGGTGTACGGCATGTTATGGAAAAAGCCGTGAATTTTTAAGAAAGACAGCATGAAGACGCAATGGATCGGTCTGACGTTGTTTCTCATGGCCTGCCTCGCCAAGGCAGAAGTGCCCGCTCAACTCTCTCTGGAACCCGCTCCTGGCATGACACTGGCCGATCTCTACTACATTGAAACGGTCAGGAACCCCAAGGCGGTGCTGGTGCTTTGCCCTGGATGCAATGGTAACGGTGAGGGACTTGTGGGCGATCCCCTATGGCAGGCGTTCGCCAAAAAACAGAATCTGGGTTTGGTGGGACTCTCATTCGCCTCTGAGATGAAGGATATACACAATGGCACGGGCTATTATTATGCGCGCAACGGATCGGGAAAGATACTGCTTGATGGTATTAGGAAGTTGTTCAACCGTGATCTGCCGATTCTGATTTATGGCTTCTCCGGTGGGGCGCATTTCACTTCGCGCTTCGTCGAGTGGAAGCCGGAGCGTGTCATTGCATGGTGCGCCTATTCGGCGGGGTGGTGGGACGAGCCGAAACCATCGGTTGTCATGCCGCCTGGCATCGTCGTTTGTGGTGAAAACGACGAGCGGCTGGGCGCCTCGCTCATCTATTTCAAACAGGGCCGGGCTGTGGGGAAACCATGGTTATGGATCGGCATTCCGAACAATGGCCATGCGCCGGATGGAGGGGCTGAATCGTTTGTAAGGGAGTACTTTGAGGTAATTCTCGGAAATCGGAGGAAACCTGACCCGACGAAAACCGGTCTCTGGGTTGACGTGGACAAGCGAAGCGCCGCCGAAAAGTATATCATTCGTCAGTATCCCTCTATCACGGGCTGGTTGCCGGATGCCAAGCTTCTTGATATCTGGCAATCGTTGAATGGACTGTAATCGTGAGAAATCCAAAGTCATGCGTGCTCGCGCTTTGCTTTCTGGCCACTGCCTTCCCTGCTGCCGGCTATGCCTTGGACTTTTTCACGATCCAAACGGTCAAATTCGTGCCTAAGCCGCCCAGTCATGGATTTGCCCTTTATCAGGAGGTCAAGCCGGATAAAACCGTAAAACAGGTCTTTCTACCGTTCCTCGAAGTGACAGTCCGAACCAAGGAAAGGATAAGGTCCGACAACCTATACGCGAAGGCATACTATTACGACCAGTCACGCAAACTGATCGATAAAACCGACAAACCTTACCCTGGGGGACGCGGCGCCCCGCAGCCGTATCCAATGCCGGTATTCTTCACGAAGGCCAAAGCGGAAACCCTCTATTTCGCGGTTCCGACGAATGTTCTTGTTACGCGGGACTGGCAGGTGGTAGTGGTATTCGGGGACAAGCAAGCCGCGGCGGCGACCGTGCATCCGCGTGGCATGGTCTCGTCGTTCTTCTTTCCCGAACGGCCCCAAGTGGACAAACCCGAGCGGGTCGAACGCGATGCGGTCATCGATCCGGTGATCGAACATGTAGTCAAAACACACAATGAGAAGCAACCTCAGATCACCCTTTTCATGCGTCCACCCGTCGGCATGACGGACATCTCGGAAGCGGACGGGGTATTGGCCATGTGCCTTCTGGCCGGCAGCGTGGGCGAGATCAAGCGGCGTCTTCAGGAACTGGAGAGCAAGGATGATGTTGGAAGCATCCTGCGCTTCGCGGAAAAGCACAACCTGGTAATCCTCTGCTGGGGTTCTCGTTCGCTCTGGAATCCCAGCGCAAGTTGGGACGAACAGAGTAAACAAATGAACAAGCAGATGGACGAAACCTTCGACGATGTTGCGAAGGCATGGGCCAAGGGCGTCGAAGAACTGTCTCGCAAGTACGGCATGCCCGACAAAGGGTTTCTCCTGTGGGGTATTTCCGGTTCGGCCCAATACGCGGCACGCCTTGCATTGAGGCAACCGCAGTTCTTTCTGGCCATTCATGTTCACGTTCCCAGCAGTTTCGACCAGCCCACGCCCGAGGCCAGACGGGTGCTTTGGTGTCTGACAACCGGCGAAAACGAGGTCGGCTATGAACGTTCCCTGCGCTTTCTTTCCGCCTGTCGTGAACTCGGCTATCCGATCATCTATAAGGCTATCCCAGGCTTGGGGCACGCCGGCCATCCGCTCGCCGAGAAACTTGGGCTGGATTTCTTCGAATACGCGCTGAGTCTGCGCGAAGAAAAAGCGAAGTTCGAAGCCGGGATAAGCAAAACTTTCTCGAATATCAGAAAAGGGGGTGACGAGCAACCGAATCGGCCGTGGCCGAAGTCATTCCGCACCCCGGCATTTGTCGGCGACATTGTGAATCAGGAAATATTTCGGTTCGATAAGGCAAACATGGTTCCGGCGAACTTCCGGATCATGTTGCCAACCCGAGAACTGGCGGATACGTGGAACCGGGAAAAGTGATCATCGAAAGGGAGCATGGAAGACATCTTTTTTAATGGCATTTGGCGGATGGATTGGGGGTTGGGCAACCCGAACAAAACCGCCGCGCTCATCGCCGAACTCATGGTGGCCGTGTGGTTGTTGGCATACGCGCGAAAATGGGGATTCTGGGTAACGCTCGGATTCTTCGTTGTGCTCGGGGGCTGCCTTATTCACACCTTCTCCCGAGGCGGCCTTCTCGCGGCCTTCGCGGGACTGATAACATTGATCGCCTTTATTCCCAGACCCTGGCCGTTGCCAAGAATCATGACAATCGGCGTTTCGGGTTTAGCGATCCTCGCCTTCGCTATCTACCTCAACGCCCACGAACGCTACGGCCAGGGTGTGATCGAAGAAGACCGTTCGATTATCAACCGTGCGGAGTTGTGGAGGGCCACACCCGCAATGATGGTTGCTGCGCCGGGAGGATGGGGCATCGGAAATTCAGGAAAAGCATACATGCAGTGGTATCAACCATTACAGCACAACGAGCGATATCGCACGCTGGTCAACAGTCATCTGACGTGGCTGGTGGAGTTTGGCTGGCCGCTGCGATTCCTTTACATCTTCGCCTGGGGGGCGGTATTTCTGCTTTGTCTGCCGACGAAAGAAACCCGCTGGCGGGCCGTTCCGTTGGGAATATGGCTGGCCTTCGGCGTGGCGGCATTTTTCAGTTCCGTTGCGGAATCTGCCTGGCTTTGGATCGTTCCGGGCCTGTCGCTGGTGGCGGTGCTCGGAAACCGTTGGCGGACGTTGCAGTGGCCACGGCCAACGGCATGGGTTGTGCCGACGGGTGTGGCGACGCTCGCCTGCGTGAGTTTTCTGTTGATCGGCAAGGGCGGGACCGAAATCAGCGGATCGATGGATCGGGTCGTCATTGGCAAGCATGTTCCCTTGATCTGGCTGGTCGGCGATGAACAGACACTCGGCAGTTATGGCTTCGCCAAATCGTTGCGAAAATACCTCGCTGAACATCCAACGGATCGGAGCATCGGCATCGTCCGGTCGCTTGTATATCTACCCGATGACTTGGCGGGATCGATAGTCGTCGTGGCCGGGTCACCCGAGGGACGGAATCAGGAAAAGATGCAGCGGCTTGCATCATCCGCCTCAAGGTTGATCTTGCTCTCCCCCGGCTACTACCCGCAGGAGGCCGGTATCGCGTTCGACGCGAAAACTCCGGTCGAAGTTCTCTTTGGCGAGTTTTCCCAATCCTCTTTTCTTACGGCATGGGAGGAAACTGGTAAAGTGCGCCGTCTTGAGGGCGCCGGTGATTTCTTCCCAACCTGGCCGCAAATCGTTTTAGGAGATGCAGACCCGTGAGCCTTTTGCATAACTCCCGCGGACGACACGGAGGTCGTCCCTCCAATGTTGAAAACAGGCCGTTTTCTCCGTCTTCTGGAGGGTCGGGCTCCGTCCCGACCGTTCTTGTGGGAGTTTTGCAAAAGGCTCCCGTGAGTGTCTTTCGCGAAAGCCGCCTGCCGACTGCGCTGGTAACCCATGCGGCCTGTCTTGAACATCTGCCCGGACGGCGGCATCCAGAGAGCGTGCAGCGTCTCAAGGCGTTGCTGGCGCGGCTCGACCACGCCGATTGGGATGCGTGCCTGCTGCGGCTGGATGCCGCTCCTGCCGCGCGCGAGGCGCTGGAACTCGTGCATGATCCTCGTTACCTCGATGACTTGCGGACGCAATGCGCCGGCGGGCATCTTTTTCGCGCCGATGAAGACACTATCGCCTCGCCAGGCACTTGGAACGCAGCTTGCCATGCCGCCGGGGCGGTCTTGACCGCGTTGGATGCCGTGCTCGGCGGCCGGGCGGCCAATGCGTTTTGTGCCGTGCGGCCGCCCGGCCACCATGCGGGGCGCGCGGCGGCCAAGGGCTTCTGCTTTCTCAACAACGTGGCCATCGGGGCGGCCTACGCGCGCGCCGTGCATGGGTTGGCGCGGGTCGCGATCGTGGACTGGGATGCGCATCATGGCGACGGGACTCAAGCCATCTTTTGGGAAGAGCCCGACGTGCTCTACTTCAGCGCGCACCAGATGCCGCTTTATCCGGGCACCGGACAACGTTCGGAACGGGGTGGGGGCGCGGGGGCGGGGGCCACGATCAATGTTCCGCTCTGCGCGGGGGCGACGGATGCGGATGTGTTAAAGGCCCTTCGCGATGAACTTGCACCGGCCCTGGCACGATTCCGACCGCAATTGATGCTGATCTCCGCGGGCTTCGACGGTCACGTTGGCGAAAGTATCGCACAGTGCGCGATCACGACCGAAGGCTACGGAAGAATCACCCGCGCCACCCTGGAGTTGGCTCGCGAGTATGCCGGCGGGCGGGTGGTCTCGGTGCTGGAAGGCGGTTACGATCCGGAAGGCCTGGCCGATTGCGTCGTGGCTCATCTAGCGAAACTGACAACTGCGCGATAGCGAGGGTTTGAACACCTTCGCCGTTACGCCAGCGACTTATCAGGCGCGGTCACTGTGACAGCGGTAAGGGTTTCGAGGTCGAAGGATACGGTTACCTCCCGTTGAAACAGACCTTCGCGGAGGTGCTGGTTGGAGAGACGGAAGGCCACGCGGTAGCGCAGGTGGCGGACAGGGTCGTCGGCCAGGAAACGGCCATGCACCGCTGGTTCGTTCCAGAGCACTTCCGGCACGTTGGACCATTCCAGCAGCCAGACAAGCAGGAAAGGGAGAATCTCCGCGTCCAGCACTTCAAGCGATTGCATCAGCAGCGGCAGGGGCTCCCCGGGAAGCTGGATGCGCAATGTGGTCTGCGGCGGCGGGCCGATCAGGTCGAGGGTGGAAATGGCGTCGGTATAGGCCTGGCGCATATCTTCGTTCGATAGATTATCGAGATCCTGTTGAACCACCCGTTCGGGAGTCAACTGCTCAGGCGTGAGCCAGCCTCCCGTGGGGGCGCTGAGTATGACTTCAGCCTGCGGGGGAAAATCGGCGGCCACTTCGTCCAGCAGGCCCGACCAGAATTTTGCCGCCGCGTTGTTGTAGGGGATTGTGCGGACGAGCCAATTTTTACCGCCAAGTCCGGATGGCGGGTCGGGTTTCTTGGAATTGATCAAGCGCGCCATGCCTTGATTATAGCAAGCCGCACCCCTTTGAGGAAGGCTTGTATATGGCCCCAAATCCGCGCGTAAGGGCCGTGACGCCCCCGGAGTGGGCGGAGCGAGCGTGAGGAGCGGGCAAGGAGGAGCGCAACGAGACGAACGGGGCTGGTTTCGTGGCGGATTTGGAGCGGGGAAGGGACACCGGGCACGAT
>CAIYGI010000094.1 GCA_903925685.1 uncultured bacterium | reverse complement strand
CACATCTCAATCACGAGGCTTGCTGTTTTATCGTCTCGTAGAGCAAGCCGTGCAGACCGCCCCATTGCCCTACCGACAGATCGTCGAAAGAAAACACAACCTGTAGGGGGCGTTTGCGTTACATGGATACCCCCTTTTATTTTAATAGTACGCATACGCCAGCCCCGGAAAGACCAGTCCAATCGAATCTTGTGAACCGGAGATGGCTTTCGTGCCGGGCGGGTTATCGTAGCAGAATAAGATCTTCGCCAACTTTTCATAATTCCCCGGCGGGATTTTGACACCCCACAATTCGCGCGCATGCCGCCGGGTGCTCGATGCCATGCCGCTCCGTTCGTGGAACTCTAACGTTGGTTCCAGCGAGATTGTTACTACTGCGCCGGGATGATGCTGTGAGACAAAGGGCTGATCAAGCCAGCCGCCTGCCAGATCGATGCGATAAGGCAAGTAATCGCGTTCACGCAAGGCAGTGGTAGAACGCGCCAACAGGTTTTCGAACGGCTTGCGTTCCAGGATCACATACTCAATGCTCAATTCGTTGCATAACTCGCGTTTCTCAGGTGTATTCCCATCGGCATTGACAACGAAATAATCGGGGCGCATCTCGCGCAGTTCGTGTTCGAAATCAAGAATGCCGGATCCGCGCGACACGAACGCATGCTTCACCCAAGAAACAGACTTGACCATGAACGCGCGCTCGTATTCGCTGTTGACGGTTTCGCGCGCCTTCAAATCGAAAATAGTTTTGTCTGAGCCGAGTGCCACATACAAATCACCATACTGCGCTGCTTGTCGAAAAAATTCCACGTGTCCGCTATGCAGCATGTCGAAACAACCGCTGACGAAAACTTTCTTGCTCAAATCAACCTCCGAAACATTGCCTGATAACAACCTTTTTCAAGGGATAAGAAATCGCTTTTCTGGAGGCTCGGGTGTGGCGCCGCGGAATCCAGCCCAAACGACTGAACAAGCGCTTTCACAGCGGGTATGACACTAAAGCGGGGCCGGGGTGTCAAGTGTGGGTTTTTAGCGTGTGGATCAAGGAAATCAAGCGATGAAGTCGCATCCGAGGCTGGCGTCCATTTGCCAACGCGCCGCTTCACGCATGCGCAATGTCTTGAGTTCACTGGCTGCGCGTGATATTCTTTACATATGAAAGTTGACCGTAACGCGTTGCGGATTTCGGATCTGCACCGTCAGTCCGATGATCGGTACTGGCATGCGAAAACGCCGGTCCAACGGCTGCGCGCTGTGCAAATCAACCTGGAGGTGGCCTTTGGCCGAACACGCTCTGCCCAGCGACTTCAACGAATTCTTGAAGTTGTTGAACGACACCGGGGTTGAGTATCTTCTGATCGGCGGGTACGCCGTTGGTTATCATGGCTATCCGCGCATCCGGCCGGCACAAGGACCTTGATGATCTTGAGCATCTTCCAACAAATTGGCAACAATGACTACTGAACCACAGCTCATGACATCGCCACCGCCATCCTGGCGCGCCAAGTTGCGCGCGGCGCTCGCGTCCGCCGCGGCCGTGGCGGCGGTCTTCTGCCTGATCGTCAGCGCGCTGGTGATCGCCAACCATGCCTGGCTGGTGAAGAGCGATCCGTTGAACGCGCCCGCGCTGCTGGAACTGCGCCGCCAGTTCGCCGAGGCGCCGAACAGCGAGGCGCTGAAACTCGGCATCCGCGCCGCCGACCTGCGGGCGCGGCAGGTTTACTTCAGGCACGGAGAACGTATCTCCACGGGACGCTGGCTGCTGCTCGGCGGCGGGCTGGCGCTGCTGATCAGTCTGGCGGCGATTCCGCTGCTGCGCGACGACACGCCGGATGTCGCCGGCCTGGGTCCGCCGCCGGCCGAGTGGGTGCGGCGGCGTGCCATGCGGCGCGGCCTGGCGGCCGGCGCGGTCATGCTGATCGCGGCGGCGTTGCTTGTAGCCTGGCTGGCTGGAACGAAGAGCGAGGGCGAGAGGAAGAGTGAGAGCGGAGAAGTGAACAGTAAACAGTGAACGGACCCCTTCCCATGCCCGACCCCATCGACATTCATGAGATCGACGAAATCGTCGGCGCCGCGGGGCGGCGGGCGCGCGATCTGATTCCGATTTTGCAGGCCATCCAGCGGAAGTATCACTATCTGCCGGACGAGGCCCTGCGGCGCATTCCCGAGATCACCGAGATAAGGCCGGCAACAGTGCTGGGCGTGGCGACATTCTACAATTTTTTCCGCCTGCGGCCGGCCGGCAAACACCGCGTCTGCGTGTGTCACGGCACCGCCTGCCACGTCAAGGGCTCCGAACAGGTGCAGGCGGCGATAGACCGGCACCTCAAGCTTGAGAACGGCCGGGACACGGACGCAGCGGGCGAGTACACGGTCGAACGCGTGGCCTGTGTCGGCTGCTGCACGCTGGCGCCGGTGGTGGTGATCGACTCCGCCACCTATGGTCATCTCGCGCCGACGAAAATGGCCGTGGTCTTCCGCGATTTCGCCGCCAGCGCCTCGATTAACACGGGAAAAGGAACGCCGGATGGTGGGAGCGTATGGCTGGCTGATGCGCCGGAAATCCGCATCGGGGTCGGTTCCTGCTGCATCGCCGGCGGCAGTCTCCAGTTGCGGGCGGCGCTCGAAGCGGCGCTGCGCGAACGCAATATCCGGGCGAACATCCGGGCCGTCGGCTGCGTGGGCATGTGCCATCAGACGCCGATGGTGGAGGTGGTCTGGCCCGCCGGAGCGCGCGACACCCGCGCGCGCGGCTCGGCGCTGGCGCTGAGCGGCCCCGCGCCCGCGCCGGGCGCCGAGCCGGCCTCGGTTTTTGCCCGCGTCCTGCCGGAAGATGTGGAACGCATCGTGCAGCGGGTCTTTCCGCGCCGCGGCTTGCTCGGGCGCGTGGAATCGGCCGTGCGCGATGTGCTCGACAGAATGCTCGCGGAAGGCTCGGCCGGCGAAGTCGAAAAGTACCGCCTCGATGTGCGCGACGGACAGGTCTGCGCCTTCCTGGGCAAGCAGGTACGGATCGCGACCGAGTACTGCGGACAACTCGATCCGCTCGATATAGACACCTACATCCAGCACGGCGGCTTCGAGGCGCTGCGTAAGGTGGTCGGCGGCCAGGATCCCGCGGAAACCATCGCCCTGATCGAGGCCGCGGGGCTGCGCGGCCGCGGCGGCGCGGGCTTTCCCATCGCGCGCAAGTGGTCCATTGCGCGCGCCGCCGCCGGCGAGACGAAATACATGGTTTGCAATGGCGACGAGGGCGATCCCGGCGCCTTCATGGACCGCATGCTGCTGGAGTCCTATCCCTACCGTGTGCTGGAAGGCATGGCAATCGCCGCCTACTGCATCGGCGCGCGCGAGGGCTACATCTACGTGCGCGCCGAGTATCCGCTGGCGGTCCAGCGCGTGCGCGAGGCGATCGCGCGCATGGAGGCGGCCGGTTTGCTGGGCGACGGCATGTGCGGCGGGAAGTGGTCGCTGCGGCTCCAGATCAAGGAAGGCGCCGGCGCGTTCGTCTGCGGCGAGGAGACCGCCATGATCGCCTCGATCGAGGGACAGCGCGGCATGCCGCGCCTGCGTCCGCCGTTCCCGGCCGAGCGGGGACTATGGGGCAGACCCACCTGCGTCAACAACGTGGAAACGCTGGCGCTGACGCCATGGATTGTCCGTCACGGTGCCGGGGATTTTGCCCGCCTGGGCACGGCGACCAGCAAGGGCACCAAGGTCTTCGCGCTGACCGGCAAGGTGCGCCGCGGCGGGCTGATCGAGGTACCGATGGGCATCAGCCTGCGCGAAATCGTGGAGGAGATCGGCGGAGGCGTGACGGCCGGACGCACGCTCAAGGCGGTCCAGATCGGCGGGCCCTCCGGCGGCTGCCTGCCCGCCGCGATCTGCGATCTGCCGGTGGACTACGAGGCCTTGACCGGCGCGGGCGCGATCATGGGCTCCGGCGGCCTGGTGGTGATGGATGACCGCGACTGCATGGTCGATATCGCCCGCTACTTCCTCTCCTTCACCCAGGACCAATCCTGCGGCCAGTGCACCTTCTGCCGCGTCGGCACGCGGCGCATGCTCGACATTCTCAATCGCCTCTGCGGCGGCAAGGGCCGGCCCGAGGATCTGGCGAAACTCGAGACGCTGGCCATGGAGGTCAAACGCGGCAGCCTCTGCGGCCTGGGCCAGACCGCGCCCAATCCGGTGCTGACGACCCTGCGTTACTTCCGCGAGGAGTACGAGGCGCATGTGCAAGGTCGCTGCCCGGCCGGCAAATGCGCGGCCTTGATCAAGTACGTGGTGACAGACAAGTGCATCGGCTGCACGATCTGCGCCCAGGCCTGTCCGGTGGACGCCATCGCGCCGCTGCCCTACCGCAAACACGAGATCGATACGCAGAAATGCACCCGCTGCGATGTCTGCCGGCCGCTCTGTCCGGTGGAGGCGATTGAAATCAGGAGTCAGAAGTCGGAAGTCGGAAGTCAGAAGTCAGAATGAACTTGCACAAATTAACCATCGATGGGCGCGCGGTCGAAGTTGCCGCAGGCGCCACGATCCTGCAGGCCGCGCACAAACTCGGCATCGAGATACCGACGCTCTGCCATCTGCCGGGCCTGCCGCCGGGCGCCTCCTGCATGGTGTGTGTGGTGGAGGTGGCGGGCGTACACCGGCTGGTGCCCGCCTGCGCCTATCCCGCGGGCGCGGGGCTGGCGGTGCAGACGGACACGCCTGCCGTCCGGGCGGCGCGCCGCGCCGCCGTGGAACTGCTGATGAGCGAACACGTGGGCGATTGCGAAGGGCTCTGCCAGCGCGGCTGTCCCGCCCACCTGAATATTCCGCTGATGATCCGTCAAATCGCCGCCGGCCGCCACGCGGAGGCGCTGGCGACGGTGCGGCGCGACATCGCCCTGCCCTCCGTGCTCGGCCGCATCTGTCCGGCGCCGTGCGAAAAAGTCTGCCGCCGCGCCAAACTCGACCGTCCGATTTCGATCTGTCTCTTGAAACGTTTCGCCGGCGATCACGGCGCGGAGGACGTCCGTGACGGTACTGCCAGCGCAACGCGAATTTGGAGGGACGACCTCCGTGTCGTCCGTGAGCCAGCGAGAGCGAAAGGAACGGACGGGACGGAGCCCGTCCCTCCAGATGACAAAGCGCATCTGCCGCCCGCGAGCGGCAGGCGGGTGGCGGTCGTGGGCGCCGGACCGGCGGGGCTGGCGGCGACCTTCTACCTGCGCCGGCGCGGCCATGCCTGCGATCTCTTCGACGACCAGCCGGCGCCGGGCGGCGCGTTGCGGGAGCATGTGCCGGCCGAGCGGCTGCCACGCGACGTGCTTGACCGCGAGATCGAACATATCCGCCGCCTGGGCGTGAACTTTCACAAAGGCGTGCGCATCGGGCGCGACCGTACGCTGGCCAACCTGCGCCAGACGTATGACGCCGTGATCCTGGCCGTGGGCACGCTGGACGCGGCGCAGGCCGCGCTGCTGGGCGCGCCGATGGCCGCGCGCGGGCTCCAGGCCGACATGCATACATACCTGACGCCGCTGCCGGGCGTTTTTGCGATCGGCGGCGCGCTGCGGCCGCTCAAGATGTCCGTGCGCGCCTGCGCGGACGGCAAGGAGTGCGCCTTCGCCTGCGACGAGTTTCTAAAAGGCGCGGCGGTGGGCGGCGAATTGCGGCGCTTTAACTGCATCATCGGCAAACTCACGGAGGAGGAACTGCGGGAAGTGTCGAAACAGGCCGTGAACCGCGCGCGGGTCGAGCCGGCCGCGGGTCTGCCGGGCGGATTCACCGCGGAGGAAGCGCGGGCCGAGGCGGAGCGCTGCCTGCACTGCGACTGCCGCAAGGCCGACGACTGCCGCTTGCGCGACGCCGTGGAGTATCTGGGCGCCGAACACCACCGTTTCGCGGAAGGCGAGCGGCATCCGTTCGAACTTCAGATCCAAGCCAACGGCCTGGTTTTCGAACCGGGCAAGTGCATCAAGTGCGGACTGTGCGTCCGCGTCGCGCAGCGTCACGAGGAAGTGCCCGGCATCAGTTTCATCAGGCGCGGATTTCAGATGCGCATCAGCCCGCCGGCCGGACAAACCCTGGCCGCCGCCCTGGCGGAAGTCGCCGGCGAGGTGATCGCCGCCTGCCCCACCGGGGCGCTGGCGGGGGGGAGTGGTGAGTAGTGAGTGGTGAGTGGTGAGTGGAGCGCATATGAATCACCCAACGCAAATACTTTATTGCCGCTGCGCCAAGACTGCCGTCGTTCCCGGGGAAACCCGGCGGGCGGTGGACGAGGCGCTGGCGGGGCGGGCGGACGCAATGGTGGTGGACGATTTCTGCGCCATCGCGGAGCGCCGCGATCCGCGCCTGGCGGAACTGGTCGCGGGTGAGCGCTTAATCGTCGTGGCCTGTCATCCGCGAGCGGTGCGCTGGCTTTTCCATTGGGCCGGGGCGCCGCTGGACGAAACCAAAGTCGTGTTCCTAGACATGCGGAAGCAAAGCGCGCCGGAAATTCTAGCCGTGCTGGCCGGCAAGGAATCGGCCGAGGCACCGGCGGACGCAATTCCTGCAGCCGCGGAGACCGGAGAGCCGGCAGAGGAGTGGGTCCCCTGGTTTCCCGTGATCGATCATGACCGCTGCCGGCAATGCAAGCAGTGCCTGAGTTTCTGTCTGTTCGGGGTCTATTCCACGGCGCCGGACGGCAGGGTGGTTGTGGCGAATCCGCGCGGTTGCAAGAACAACTGTCCGGCCTGCTCGCGCATCTGTCCGGAAGTGGCTATTATCTTCCCGAAACTTCCCGAGGCCGAAGCGCCGCTGAACGGCGCCGAGATTGGCGACGAGTCCGGCCTCAAGGCGCGGGCGCGGATCAAGGTGCAGGAAATCCTCGGCGACGACATCCACGCCGCCCTGGCCGAACGGCAGAAAGAGGCCCGCAAGCGCCGTCTGCGCAGGCCGGCCGTCGAACAGGCCGAAAAAGAACGCGCTGCGCATTCCTCCTGAAGTTGGGATAAGCGACATGCGGTAATTTCACGCAAAAACAATGGACCCCGGCTGGCAGTGCCCAGATTCGGACTTCGCACTTGCGTACACCAGCGAGCCAGTGTTATACGTCACGCCATGTTTGAATGCGCCTGTTTTTTAATGTTCCCAACCCATCCGATGATCGCCACCTAATCATCACCATGTCTTCTGAAACCCATTCCCAAGTCGCTAGTTTCATCTGGAGTATCTGCAACCTTCTCCGCGGACCGTACAAACGGAACGAGTATCGCAAGGTCATCCTTCCACTCACGGTGCTGCGCCGCTTCGATTGCATCCTCGCTCCGACCAAACCCGCCGTACTCAAGGAACACTCGGCCATCAAGGCCAAGACGGAAAACATCATCCGACACAAACTCTGCTCGATCACCGGTCACGCGTTCTACAACCTCTCCAGGTTCACTTTCGCCAAACCACCAGACGGCAGCGGCCTCAACGGACTGCTCGACGACGCCAACCAACTCGCGCCGAATCTCAACAACTACATCAACGGCTTTTCACCCAATGTTCGCGCCATCATGGAGCGCTTCAAGTTTGGCGATGAAATCGCCACCATGGCTGAGAAAGACCTGCTCTACCTTGTCATCAAACGCTTCGCCGCCATTGACCTATCGCCCGCCCGCGTTGACAACGTCCAGATGGGCTACGTCTTCGAAGAACTCATCCGGATCGGCGCGGAACAATCCAACGAGGAGGCCGGGGAACACTTCACGCCGCGCGAGGTAATCAAACTCATGGTCAATCTCCTGCTCTCCCCGGAGAATGACCTTGCCCGCAGCCACGTCGTCAAAACCATCTACGACCCCGCCTGCGGCACGGGCGGCATGTTGTCCGTCTCCGAGAAATACATCCGCGACCTCAACGCGGACGCGCAGCCCAAACTCTTCGGACAAGACTGGAACGACGAGGCTTGGGCCGTCTGTAAATCCGATATGCTCATCAAGGGCGAGGATTCTGATCAGATCATCCTCGGCGACACCTTCACCAAAGACGGGTTTGACCGTAACGCGGATGGCAAAAAATGGACCTTCGACTACATGCTCGCCAATCCGCCCTTTGGCGTAGAGTGGAAACAACAGCAAAAATACATCGAAAAGGAAAAGGACGACCTCGGCTTTAGTGGGCGCTTTGGCGCAGGCACGCCCCGTGTCAATGACGGCGCGCTGCTATTTCTCCAGCACATGCTCTCCAAGATGCGCGCCCCGCAGGACGGCGGCAGTCGCCTCGCCATCGTCTTCAACGGCTCGCCCCTTTTCACCGGCGACGCCGGCGGTGGCGAAAGCAACATCCGCCAATGGATCATCGAAAACGACTGGCTGGAGGCCATCGTCGCTCTGCCCGAGCAACTCTTCTACAACACCGGTATCTCCACCTACCTGTGGGTGCTCACCAACCGCAAGGAAAAACCCCGCAAGACCAAGGTGCAACTCATCGATGCCCGCCAGTTCTGGGTGCAAATGGAAAAAAGCCTCGGCAACAAACGCCGCCGCATTGGTGACCCATCGGACAAGGCAAAGGACCCCGATCACATCGGGGAACTCACCAAAATTTTCGGCAACTTCCGCGACGGCCAGACACGCACCTTCACCGAGGAAGACGCAATCACCCACCAACCCATCCAACGCCAGCGCGTCGTCAGCAAGATTTTCGACAACGACGACTTCGGTTACCACAAGATCACCGTCGAACGCCCGCTGCGACTGAACTTCCAGGCCAACGCCGAGCGTATCGCCCGACTCGACGAAGAGAGCGCCTTCAAGAATCTCGCCACCAGCGCCAGGAAAGACCCCGCCGTCCGCCAGCAGGAAATCGAAACCGGCCACCAGCGGCAGGAACAAATCCGCGAACTGCTCCGCGCCTTTGGCAAAGTCACCAAGGGAAAACTCTTCAAAGACCGCAAGGCCTTCCTCGCCGAACTGCGTACCCGCGCGCGCGACGTGCGCCTGAGCGTCCCGGAACTCAAGGCCGTGCTTGCCGCCCTCGGCGAACGCGACGAGACCGCCGAAATCTGCCGCGACCGCGACGGCCAGCCCGAACCCGATGCCGACCTGCGCGACACCGAAACCGTGCCGCTCAAGGAAAGCATCGAGGCCTACTTCAAACGCGAAGTGCTGCCCCACGTCCCCGATGCGTGGATTGACACCACCAAGACCAAGGTCGGCTACGAAATCCCGCTCAACCGCCACTTCTACCGTTACGAACCGCCACGCCCGCTGGAAATCATCGAGACGGACATCAAGCGCCTGGAAGACGACATCATGAAAATGCTCAAAGAGGTGACGGCGTGAAGCCAATGACTGAAGGGACAAAAGGGACTCAAGCAATTTACCGATGGCTGGTTGCTGGCCTTCGTTTCGTCATTTCTGTCCCTTCAGTCCCGCCTCAAAGGTGAACCGTTATGCCTGAGCACTTCATCCCACCCCACGGCGGCTACGAGAACCTGCTCTCATTCCAGAAAGCGCGCATCGTCTTTGACGGCACGGTGCGCTTCTGCGAACGCTTTGTGGACAAGCGTTCCCGCACCACCGACCAGATGGTGCAGGCCGCCCGTTCCGGCAAACAGAACATCCTCGAAGGCAGCCGCGCCTCCGGCACCTCCAAGGAAACCGAAATCAAACTGACCAACGTGGCCCGCGCCAGTCTGGAGGAACTTCTCGAAGACTACCGCGATTTCATCCGGCTGCGTGGCATCGAAGAATGGCCCAAGGACCACTCCCACACCCTGCGCCTCCGTCAACTCAACCGCACCCCCAACGCCAACTACGACACCTTCAAGAAAGGCATCGAACACCCCGACCCGGCCATTGCCGCCAATGTCATGATTGGCCTGATCAAACTGACCAACTACCTGCTCGACCAGCAACTCCGCCAGTTGGAAGAAGCCTTCGTGAAAGAGGGTGGCCTGCGCGAGCGCATGACCCGCGCCCGCCTCGCCGAACGCGCCAAGCAAAACCGCCCATGAAATCCCTCCTTCGTCCCTTCCGTCTTTTCGGTCACTGAAAACACCGCCCATGTACCTCCTGCCTTACCCGAAATACAAACCCAGCGGCGTCGAATGGCTCGGCGACGTGCCGGAGCATTGGGAGTCCAGACGGTTTGGTTACCTGTTTCGCTTTTACAGCGGCGGCACGCCATCAACTAGCGAAAGCGAGTTGTGGGATGGCGACCTTCCCTGGGTCTCTTCCAAGGACATGAAGTCGATGGTTATTTCCGATACCGAGGACCACATCTCGGAGGAAGCGGTCTGTAAGTCTTCCACTTGCAAAATGCCCGCCAACAGTTTGCTGATGGTTAATCGTTCCGGAATTCTCAGGCATTCCATCCCGGCGGCGATCATCACACGTGAAATGGCCATCAATCAGGACATTCGCGGTTGCGTGCCGGTGAACGGTGTTGATCCCAAGTTCATCGCTTACCTGATTGAGGGCAATCAACCGGCGTTGCTCGCGCTCTGGCGGCAGCAGGGAGCGACTGTCGAAAGCCTCACATTTGAATCGGTAAAAACGACCAACCTGCACCTCCCCGACCTTACCGAGCAACAGTCCATCGCGGCGTTTCTGGACCGGGAGACGGGGCGGATGGACCGGTTGATGGCGAAGAAGCGGGAGTTGATCGAGCGGCTGAAAGAGAAGCGCACTGCGCTCATCTCCCGCACCGTCACCCGCGGCCTGCCGCCCGCCGCTGCCCGCGCCGCCGGCCTCCCCGCCAACCCGCCCCTCAAACCCTCCGGACTCGACTGGCTCGGCGACATCCCGAAGCATTGGGATGTGAAGCAGTTGAAATGGGCGATAAAGTTCCAGCGTGGCCATGACCTCCCATCTGATGAGCGAGAGGAGGGGAGTATCCCACTGGTCACGTCTGCGGGCACGTCCGCGTTCATTTCAAAGGCCGCTGCAAAAGGGCCTGGCATTGTGACGGGGCGCTACGGGACTATTGGTGAGTTCTACTTGGTTGAGACTGATTATTGGCCTCTCAATACGAGCCTCTATAGCATTGAACTGCGCGGCAACAATATCTCCTTCCTGCGGTATATGCTCATGCATCTATCGCCGCTGTTCTTGTTGAACGCCAACAAATCAGCCGTCCCTGGTGTGGATCGAAATGACATCCACCCGACAATGACAGCCGTTCCACCCCTCCCCGAGCAAACCGCCATCGCCGCGCATCTGGACAAGGAGACGGCGAAACTGGACGCGCTGGTGGGGAAGGTTGAGGAGGCGGTGGAGCGGTTGCAGGAATACCGCACCGCCCTCATTACCGCCGCCGTCACCGGCAAGATTGACGTGCGGATGAGTTCCCTTAATGGGAACTATTGTGTTGACACCGAAAAGGGAACAGCGTAGGTTCATGCATGTGATTTCCAAGAGGGCTTTGCGTGCATACTGGCGGCAACGGCCAGACGCGGAAAATCCGCTGAAGGCGTGGTTCAAAGAGACCGAGGCTGCGCGGTGGGTGAATTCCGCCGAGTTGAAGGCGAAATTTGGAAGCGCGAGCATCCTCGACGGGAAACGCGTCGTATTCAATATCGGGGGGAACAAGTACCGTCTGCTTGTCTGGGTGCATTATCGGTTTGGTCGGGTCTTTATCCGGTGGGTCGGGTCTTTATCCGGTGGGTCGGCACGCACGCGGACTATGACAAACTGGACGTGGAGAAAATGTGATGAAAGCCAGGATTCTCAAAACCGAAGTTGACTACGATGCGGCGCTCCAGCAGATCGAAGCGTTGTGGGATGCGGCGTCTGGCACGCCGGAGGCCGACGCCGCCGAACTATGGACGCTTCTGATCGAACGCTACGAGGCACAGCACCACCCGATCGATATTCCGGACCCGATCAGCGCAATCAAATTCCGCATGGAGCAACAGAACCTCAAACCGAAAGAGTTGGTTCCGTTCATCGGCAGCAAAAGCCGCGTTTCGGAAGTATTGAGCGGAAAACGTCCACTGAGCCTTTCGATGATACGCCGACTGCACATGGATTTGGGGATACCGGCGGAAGTCTTGTTGCAGGATAAAAGGGTTCCGCTCGCCCCGGAACTCGCCGGCATCGAGTGGAACCGGTTTCCACTTGCGGAACTGGTGAAGCGAGCATGGTTCCCGGCATTCGACGGAAAGCCTCGCGATTTCGAGGAGCAGGCGGAAGAAATGCTTGGCCCGCTTCTTTTCCCTGGCGGGCGGGACTGCCGGGAGTATGCGCTGGCGGCGCGCCAGCGGATTCGAAAGAACAGCAAGACCGATGACTATGCGCTTTGGGCATGGCAGGGGCGGGTCTTGAACCTTGCGGCCCGCGCCGATGTGGGCGATTACGATCCCAAGGCCATGACGCGGGATTTCATCCGTTCGGTGATTGGATTGAGTTGTCTCGACGAGGGACCATTGCTAGCCCGGCAGATGCTGGCGAAGAGCGGAATCCCGTTTGTCGCGCTGCACTACCTGCGCGGCACGCATCTGGATGGAGCTGCGATGCCCCGTCCCGACGGAAAGCCTGTGATTGCGCTTACACTACGGCATGATCGGCTGGACAATTTCTGGTTCACTCTAGCCCACGAGCTTGCGCATGTTGTGATGCATCTGGCCAAGGGAGACCATCGGACTTTTTTGGACGATCTGGACGACATCCCTACGAACAATGCCAAAGAGACGGAAGCCGACAAACTTGCCGCCGAAACGCTCGTTTCCGAACGCGAATGGAATGCCTCTCCGATACGGCAAAAGCCCACGGACGCGAACATTCGCGCCCTCGCTCGGCGTCTCAACATCCATCCCGCAATCGTAGCCGGTCGCGTACGTTTCGAACGAAAGGACTATCAGGCGTTCAATCATTTGGTTGGCAATCGCGTCGTTCGCAAGATGTTCCCGTCCCACCTGGCCGGCGATGTCGCTTGAGGGATATCCCATGTCCGCCCAAACCAACGAACACGCCTTCGAGACCTATGTCGAAGAAATCCTGCTGAAACAAGGCGGCTGGAAAACCGGCAGCAATGCGGAGTGGGACAAAGAACGGGCGCTGTTCCCGGCGCAGGTTTTCGCGTTCATCCAGGACACCCAACCCAAACTATGGGAGGAAATGAAGGCGCTGCACGCGGCGGGACTGGAAACGCTGATGCTCGCCACGCTCGTCAAAGAACTGGAAACCAAGAGTTCGCTGTCTGTACTGCGGCATGGTTTCAAGTTTTATGGCAAGACCTTCCGCCTGGCCTACTTCAGGCCGGCGCACGGCGCGAACTGGGAAGTGCTGGCGTTGTTCGAGAAGAACCGGTTGACGGTGACGCGCCAAGTGCCGTGTCATCCCGGCGACAATCGCACCTTGGACATGGTGCTCGCTGTGAACGGCCTGCCGGTGGCGACCATCGAACTGAAGAATCCTGGCACCGGCCAGACCTGGCGCCAGGCCCTGCGCCAATACAAGGAAGACCGCGACCCGCGCGCGCCGTTGTTCGAGTTCAAGAAGCGAGCGCTGGTCCATTTTGCCGCCGACTCGGAAGAGATTCACATGACCACCCGCCTGGAGGGGGAGCGGACGCATTTCCTGCCGTTCAATCGAGGCAGTCATCCAGGCCAGATCATCTGCGGTTCGGGCAATCCGCAGCACGGCTCCGGCTATCGCACGGGTTACTTCTGGGAGGAAGTGCTGAGATTCGACAGCTTCCTCGACATCCTCGGCCATTTCATGTTCCTCGAAAAAAAGGAGCAAAAGGTGGACGACGGCCGCGGCGGCCATCGCTGGGTCACGAAAGAGACGATGATCTTTCCCCGCTACCACCAACTCGATGCGGTACGCAACCTGGTCGCCGCTGCGGGCCTGGACGGGCCGGGACGGAACTACCTCATCCAGCATTCCGCCGGGAGCGGGAAGACGAACAGCATTTCCTGGCTCTCGCATCGGCTCGCGAGTCTGCACACCGCGCAGGACGCAATAGTCTTCGACTGCGTCGTTGTCATCACCGACCGGCAGGTGCTCGACCAGCAATTACAGGACGCGATTTACCAGATCGAACACGCGCAAGGCGTCGTAAAAGCAATTGACCAGGATGCAAAGCAACTGGCCGCGGCGCTCATTGACGGCACCAAGATCGTTATCACCACGTTGCAGAAGTTTCCCTTCGTGCTGCGCGGCCTGCTCCACGCCACTGGCGCGGAAAGTCAGGATTATGCGACTGCCGAACAGAAGGCCGATGCGGCACAGTGGGAGGCGGAAATCGCCCGGCGACGTTATGCGATCATCGTGGACGAGGCGCACTCCAGTCAATCCGGCGAAACGGCACGGGAATTGAAGGCGATTCTTGGCGCTGCGGCCCAGGCGGCGAACGGCGAGGACGAACCGGATTGGGAAGACCGGTTGAACCAAATCATGCAGTCGCGTGGCCGGCAGCCTAATCTCAGCTTCTTTGCCTTCACCGCGACGCCCAAAGGCAAGACACTGGAACTGTTCGGGCGCAAGGGATCGAAAGGGTTACCCGAGGCCTTTCACCTCTATTCGATGCGGCAGGCCATCGAAGAAGGCTTCATTCTTGACGTAGTGAAGAACTACACCACCTACGCCACCTATTACCGGCTTGTGAAGGCCATCGAAGATGATCCAAACCTGCCGAAGAAGAAGGCGGCGCGAGCGCTGGCCAAGTTCATGAGCCTGCATCCGCATAACCTTGAACAGAAAACTGAGGTGATGATCGAGCATTTCCGGCAGAAGGTGCGGGGCCATCTCGGAGGCCAGGCCAAGGCCATGGTCGTTACATCCTCGCGCCTGCATGCCGTGCGCTACATGCAGGCGTTTCAACGCTATATAGCCGACAACCACTACACCGATATCCGCCCGCTGGTCGCCTTCAGCGGCACAGTAAAAGACCCAGACACAGGGGTCGAATATACCGAACCCGGGATGAACCCGGATTGCGTGAGCGGAAAGCCAATCAGTGAAAAGCAACTGCCGGAACGTTTCGCTTCGCCGGATTACCAGGTGTTACTGGTGGCAAACAAATACCAGACAGGCTTCGATCAACCCTACCTCTGCGCCATGTATGTGGATAAGCGCCTTGATGGTGTGCAGGCCGTCCAAACACTCTCGCGGCTCAACCGCAAGATTCCTGGGAAGGAAAACCCCTTCGTCCTGGATTTCGTCAACGAGGCCGATAACATCTACAAAGCGTTCAAACCTTACTACGATGCCACGAGCCTGCAGGAAGGTTCAGACCCCCAGCAGTTGGAGAAGATCAAGCACGAGTTGGATGCCGCGCAGGTCTATTTCTGGAGTGAGGTGGAGGCGTTCGCCCGCGTATTTTACAAGCCAGTCGCCCGGCAAAGCGCCCATGATCACGCTGGGATGCAACTGCATTTGCAACCCGCAGTCGATCGCTTCAAAGCGATCGGGGACGATGTCAAACGCAGCGACTTCCGCGAGAAGTTGAACGGTTATGTCAACATCTACTCCTTCATGAGTCAGATCATCCCTTACGGCGATTCTGCCCTGGAGATGCTCTACAGTTTCGGGCGCTTTCTCCTGCCACATCTGATCCTCGACCGCGACACAGAACGCGTCAAACTGGGCGACGAAGTCGGTCTGCAATATTACCGCCTTCAGAGGATCTACTCCGGCGAGATCACGTTAAAAGAAGGCGAACCCGAGGGTGTGAAGAGCCCGACCGACGTTGGTACAGGCAAGGGCAAGGACGTAAGGGTGCCACTGTCTGAAATCATCCAGGTACTCAACGAGCGCTTCGGAACGAACTTCACCGAAGCGGACCGTTTCTTCTTCGAGCAAATCCGGGAGAAGGCCGTCACTAGCGACACCGTCATCAAACTCCGGCGCGCAAATCCGTTCGACAAGTTCCAGCTCGGCCTGCGCCAACTCATCGAAGATCTCATGGTCCAACGCATGGCCGACAACGACAAAATCGTTACACGTTACATGGACGACAAAGAATTCGGCAGCGCTGCCTTCGCCGTCTTATCGAAAGCCATCTACGAGTCGATTCCCTCGAACGAAGAGGGCGCAACCACTTGAGGACTCGACGAGTAGGCGCCTCATGGACCACGCCCGCGCCATCGAAATCCTCCGCGCCCACGCCGATGGTCGCGCTCCAGGCACGTGCGGAACCTTCCCGTCAAGCGCGGACAGGATAAACGATGTATACAACTCCGCCTTACTTGTCATGCAACAACCAAATGTGCTAAGTCATTTTCCGGCTAAGCATTCTGGTGGATGCTTTTTGACGAGTTGAATCATGTCCGTAAAACTCATCCATCGCTTATTGACGGAACCCGACAAGCGGGTGCTGTGGAAGTTCATGTGGAACTTTGGCTGGAAGGGCATGCGCGCGGTCGAGCGTTTCCAGAAACGGCTCAAGCACGGCAAGTTTTTTCCCGCCTTCCTCTTCATCTCAGTCACCGACCGGTGCAATCTGGCCTGTCAGGGCTGTTGGGTCACGCCCTGTTCGCCCGGACGGGAACTCGATAGCGCCGCGCTGAATTCGCTGATCGAAACCTGTAAACGCAACGGCTCCTTCTTTTTCGGGATCCTGGGCGGTGAACCGCTGCTGCACAAGGGGCTCTTCCAGGTCTTCGAACGGCATCCGGAGTGCTACTTCCTGCTCTTTACCAACGGCACGCTGATTACGGACGAAGTCGCCGGGGAAATGCGGCGGATCGGCAATATCAGCCCGCTGATCAGCATCGAGGGGCTGGCGGAGGTCAGCGACGAACGGCGCGGCGGGCGCGATGTCTACGCCCGCACCATGGCCGGGTTGGAGTGCTGCCGTAGGAACCGGCTGGTCATCGGCGCGGCCACCAGCGTCTGCCGTTCCAACCTGCGCGATCTGGCGTCGGAATCGTTCGTCCAGGACCTGGCGCGGCGCGGCGTCCATTATCTCTGGTATTACATCTACCGTCCGGTGGGACCGCGGCCGGCGCCGGAACTGGCCTTGTCGCCCGAGCAGATCGTCGAACTGCGCCGCTTCATCGTCGAGATCCGCCGCCGCGCACCCATGATGGTCGTGGACGCCTATTGGGACCATGAAGGCAAAGCCCTCTGTCCGGCGGCGGTCGGCATGGCGCATCATATCGGACCCGGCGGCGACATCGAGCCCTGCCCGCCCCTGCAGTTTGCGCACGATAACATCCGCGACGGCCGTGCGCTGGAAGAGATCTTCAGCAAGCCTGGCTTTTTACAGTCCTTCCGGGACTTCGCGAGCCGGACGACAACGGGCTGCGTAATCATGGAGCGGCCCGATTTGTTGCGGGAATTTCTGCTCCAGCAAGCCGCCCGGGATTCGAGCGGCAGAGGCACGGGATATGGAGAGTTGGCGGCGATGCGTCCGCATACCAGCCACCATGTGCCGGGGATGGAAATTCCCGAAAAGAGCGCCGCCTACCGTTTCGCCAAAAAACACTGGTTCTTCGGGTTCGGGGCTTATGGGTGAAGGCAGAACACCGAACACCTAATCATGCAATCGCCTTTAGACAAACCGCGAACCCACTCCGTCCCCCCGGACAAGTCCGCGCGGAATGCGATCCGCCGCGCCGTGCAGGCTTATTGCGCGGGACAGACGATGGTGCCGCCGCTGGCCCTCGATGAGATCGAGGCGCATGCCGACCATCTGCTGCGGGAGGCGCAGATCGATCCCTCCTTCCGCGGCTTCGTGACGGTGCTGGTGGGCAACGAGGTCTGGCGCGACACGGTGACCGCGACGCCCTTCGAACGCCGGGTGCTGATTCTGCCGCAATGTTTGCGCTCCAGAGCCGCCTGCCCCGCGGAGACCGATAGTCTGGGACTGTTGTGCGAGGCCTGTGGACGGTGCGCAATCTGCGGCATCCAGAAGGAGGCCGAGCAGTTGGGCTATGCCGTGCTGGTGTCCGAGGGCACGACCGCCGTCTCCGCGCTGCTGTCGGCAGGCGGGGCCGACGCCGTCGTCGGTGTGAGTTGCCTGGAATCCCTCGAAAAATTGTTCAATCCCCTGATCGCCCACTCCGTGCCGGCGCTGGCGGTCCCGCTGCTCCGCAATGGTTGCGTGGACACGGAGGCGGACACCGCCTGGATCACGGAAGTCCTGCGCCTGAGGAGCGATGCGCGGCCCGCCGCCGTCCGGATGGACATGCGCGCGTTGCGCCGCGAGGTGAGCGGATGGTTCGAGCCCGGCGCCCTGAACGGGTTGCTGAACCTGTCTGGCAGCGGCACCGAGGCCATTGCGCTCGAATGGATGCTCAAGGGCGGCAAGCGCTGGCGTCCGGCGCTGGCGGTCTGTGTCTTCAAGGCCCTGACCGATCCGGCATCCGCCACCCCGGAGCTGCTGAAGAAGGTGGCGGTGGCCGTGGAGTGCTTTCACAAGGCATCCCTCGTTCACGACGACATCGAAGATGGCGACGACTTCCGTTACAACGCGCCGACTCTGCACCGGCGGCACGGCCTGGCGGTCGCGATCAATATCGGCGACCTGCTGATCGGCGAGGGCTACCGGCTGATCGCGGCATCCGGCGCATCCGCCGAGCAGGTGCGCCAGATGCTCGCCGTGGCCGCCGAGGGGCACCGGACGCTGTGCCTCGGACAGGGTGAGGAACTGCTGCTGCGGGGAAATCCGGAATGCGTCACCGTGGACACTGTTCTGGAAATCCTGCGCCGCAAGACCGCGCCCGCCTACGATGTCGCCCTGCAACTGGGCGCGATCTGCGCGGGCGCGGACCATGACACGCGCGCCGTGCTGACGGCCTTCAGCGAGGCCCTGGGTATCGCCTACCAGATCCGCGACGATCTGGAGGATGCGGCCGCGGACCATACGACGCGGCCCGACGCGCATACTCCGCCCTCCCTGCTGCTGGCGCTGGCGCGCGAGGAACAGGCCGGCAGCGACGGCGAAACGGGCGCCCAAGCCGTGATGCACGGACGCAGCCGGAGCGTCTGCGAAGAAATCTCCGGGCGCAGCCGGAAGGCGGAGCAGCGGGCCCGCAAACTGCTTTTGCAATATGAAGACCGCGCCCTCCGCTCGCTGCGCCCGCTGCGACAGGCCACTCTGAAAAGCCTGCTTTATCGCGTCGCCGCCAAAATCCTGGCGCCGGCGCCGGCGCCATGAGCCGGACGCCTGACATGGTCAGGACGGCCGCGCGCGCGATCCGCTTCATGGAGAAAAGCGACATAAGCGATCTTGCCCGCTATCTCCGCAGCCAGATCCAGCCGGACGGCGGATTTCGCGGCCGCGCGGCGGCCAGCGATCTTTACTACACTCTTTTCGGAGGCGCCTGCCTGGCGGCGCTGAAACATCCGCCGCCGCCAGCTCCCGTGCGGCGCTATCTGGAGAGTTTCGGCGATGGCGCGCAACTGGATTTCGTGCACAGCGCCACCCTGGCCCGCTGCTGGGCCGCATTGCCATACCCGTTTTCGTCCCGGCGCGCACGAAAGGTGCTGCCACATCTCGAAGCGTATCGCAGCGCCGACGGCGGCTATAATGCCGCCCTGCGCGGCGCCGGGCACGGGACGGTCTACGGGGCCTTCCTGGCTTTTTTGACCTACGAAGAAACCGGCGCCAGAGTGCCGCGCCCGGAGGCGCTGCGAGCCTGCGTGGAGGAGTTGCGCGCCGGCGACGACGGATACGCCAATGCCGCGGAGATGCCAGGCGGCACCACCACCGTCACCGCCGCCGCGATTCTGCTGCGGAAATGGCTCGATCTTGCCGTCGACCCGCGGGTTGCGGCTGCGCTGCGGGCCTGCGAGTGCCCGGCGGGCGGGTTTCTCGCTTCCGCGCGCGCGCCGGGACCGGACCTGCTCTCCACCGCCACGGCCCTGTACGCTTTGCGCGCGTCGGATTTGCATCCCGCGCGCGTTGAACCGCATCTCGATTTCGTGGAATCGCTCTGGGACGACAACGGGGGATTCCGGGGACACCCAACCGACCCGCTAACCGACTGCGAATATGCCTTCTATGCGCTGCTGGCGCTGGGGTCACTGCATGAAGGATGATTTAAAACACACCATCGGCGCACAGCACCCATTTTGAAGCTTGCCTTTCGGCCGGAGGTCGGCCATAACTCTGGGGCCCTTGCATGAGGTATAAATTATGAAAAACGATCCATCCGGCGCAGATCGCGACACAAAACAGGCGGCGGCACCTGCCGTGACGGAAGCCTCTGAGCCCCAGCCGATTCCGGCCGGGGTCCAGGTCTTCGATTGGGCGGCCATCTGGGAAACCGTCAAAACCCAGGGCAAGAGTTGGGCGCTGCCGGTATTGGTGGTTGTCGTGGTCCTGGCGGTATTTTACGGCTATCGCGGTTATCGGGAAGGCCAGGAGCAAAAGGCAGCCCAACTGCTGGTCGGCGCCCGCGACATGCGGCCGCTACAGGATATCGTCGCGCATTACTCCAAGACCCCCTCGGCGCCAACGGCCATGCTGATCATGGGCCGCGAGATGTACCAGTCGGGCGACTATGCCGGCGCGGTCAGCATCTACCAGCGTTTCGAAAAGGAATATCCCAAGCACCCCTGGAAAACCACCGCCGAGATGGGCCAGATCCAGTGCATGGAAGCCATAGGGCAGGTGACGGAAGCCGCCGCCGCCTATACGCGCTTTGCCCAGGCCAACGCGGGACACTATCTGGCTCCGCTCGCCACGCTTGGCCGTGCGCGTTGTCTAACCAGCATGGGCCGCGACGAAGAAGCCCGCCAGGTCTACGAGGAGTTCATCGCCGCCAATCCCAAGAACTCCTGGACGCGCGATGCGGAGGATGCAATCGCGGAAATGAAGCGCGCCAAGCGTCAGGTTCAGGCTCTGCCGCCAGCCGAGGCGCTCGGACCGCGGCTGGCGCCCGCCGCGGCGCCGAAGGCTGTTCCCGTTCCCGTACAACCTTGATCCGAACTTCAGACTTTCGGCTTATCTTCCCAGTCGCGCCCTTTTTGCGGAACCTCTTGCGGTTTTTCGGCGTCTTTCGCCGCCTTGACATCCGCTTCCGGCTGTTTCGGCGTGCCGTTTTCGCCCTCGGCGCGGCCTTTTTTGAATTCACCCAAACTGCGCCCCAACGACCGCGCCAGGCCAGGAAGTTTGTTGGCGCCAAAGAACAACAAAATCACCGCCAGCACAATCAACAACTCGAAAGGACCAACTCTTCCTCCCATGATCGCGCCTCCTTAGATTCCACAACGGAATCTCTGCCATGAAGCATACATCCGCTGGGCATATTTGTCCAGTCAACCAGCGAAATGTCAGAGCGAAGAGTGAAGAGTGAACAGTGGAAAACCAGTCGCCCTGACTGCCCACTGCCTACTGTTCATCGTTCATCATTCATCGTTCATCGTTTTTTTTCCGCTTGCCCTTCGCCGCCGCCGCGCTAGGCTAAGTTCCGATCTGCACGACACGAATGGATGAGGCGAAAATGCCGATTTATGAATTCTATTGCGCTGACTGCAACACGGTCTATAACTTCCTCTCGAGGAAGGTCAACCCGGACGCGCGTCCGGCGTGTCCAACCTGCCGGAGGATGTCGCTGCAAAAATGCGTCTCGCTCTTTGCCGCACCCGCCGGGAAAACTGCCCCGGCGGCCGATGCCGGCGGAGGCGGTCCGGATGGCGGGCCCGAAATGAATCCCGCCGTTGAAGCCCGCATGGAGCGGGCCATGCAGTCGCTGGCCGGCGAGGTGGAGGCGCTCGACGCGGACAACCCGCGCCAGGCCGCCGACCTGATGCGAAAGTTCTCGAAGGCGTCCGGGGTCAATTTTGGTCCTGGCATGCAGGAGGCCCTCAATCGCATGGAAGCGGGCGAGGATCCGGACGCCATCGAAGCCGAACTGGGCGACCGCATCGCGCAGGAAGAGTCCGGCCCGCTGCCGGATGATGCGGCGGGCACGCTGGCGGGACGCGGCGCGCGCCATCGTTCGCCGCCGCGCCGGGATGAAACGCTTTATGAAATGTAGCGGCTGAAAGGAATATTGCATGTCCATTACCCAAACCGACAACCTGAATATTCTGGAAATGGCTCCCCTGGTGCCGCCGCGGGTGCTGCGCGGCGAAATGCCCATGACCGAATATGCCAATCGGACCGTGGTGCAGTCCCGCCAGGCGCTGCGGGGTATTCTGCGGGGGGAAGCGCCGCGCCTGCTGGTGGTGGTGGGACCATGCTCGATCCACGATCCCGCGGCGGCCATGGAATATGCGCGCCGTCTGAACGAACTGCGCCGGGAATTCGCGGACACCATGCTGATCGTGATGCGCCTCTATTTCGAGAAACCGCGCACGACCACGGGCTGGAAGGGCTTGATTTACGATCCGCACATGGACGGGTCGTCCGACATCGCCTTCGGTCTGCGCACCGCGCGACGCCTGCTGCTCGACATCAACGCGCTGGGCCAGCCGACGGGCACCGAGCTGCTCGATCCCATCGTGCCGCAGTATACGGCCGACCTGGTAAGCTGGGCCGCCATCGGCGCCCGCACCACGGAGTCGCAGACCCATCGCCAGATGGCGAGCGGACTTTCCATGCCGGTCGGCTTCAAGAATGGAACCGACGGCAACGTCCAGGTGGCCGTGGAAGCGATGGAGGCGGCCCGCCATCCAAACAGTTTTCTGGGAGTGGACGACGACGGCCGTTCCGCCATCGTGCGGACAAAGGGCAACGAATGGGGACATCTGATCCTGCGCGGCTCGCGCACGCGTCCAAATTACGACGATGCCGGGATTGCCGCGGCGATGGCCAACCTGAGCCAGGCCAAACTGCCGCCGCTGGTGATGGTGGATTGCAGCCACGGCAACGCCGGCAAGTCCTGCTCCCACGAGGAGCAAGCGTGGAACAGCGTGCTCGAACAGCGCGTGGCCGGCAACTGCAACATCATCGGCATGATGCTCGAGAGCAACCTCGTGGAAGGCCGCCAGCCATTCGCCTCCGATCCCGCGCGTCTGCGTTACGGCCAGTCGGTCACCGACGAGTGCATCGGCTGGGACGACACCGAGCGCATGCTGCGCAACTCCGATGCCGCCTTGCGGGGACGGTGAATGCAATTTTCATCAGACTTACAGTTTAGCAGCCTGCAGTCTAAACAACCTGTGCCGTTGCGCTGGGTTGGTATTGCCGCGGCGATCGCTGTTGTCTGGCTGCGCACGGCCTGTGCCGCGCAACTGCCGGTGTACGCGGAACTCAATGCCACGCGTCCGGAGCCCTTTGCGGGCGAGGCGTTCGAACTTTCACTCACGCTTTACGTCGCCGACAATGCCCTCGACCGGCAGGTGCGGGTCACCGATTTTCCGTCCGGCCTGACGCTCACCGCCTGGGAAGAGCGCCCCGGGCGCATGCTCGAACGCGACGGGCGGGTCTGGACCCTTCGCCCCTACGTTTGCCGTGCCCGCGCCGCCACGCCCGGCGCCCTGCGCCTTGCGCCGCGGATCGACGGACAGTTGGTCCGCGTCCAGCGCACCTGGTTCTACAACCAGACCGTGGCGCAACCGGTAAGCATTGCGTTGCGGGCTCCGCTGGCGCTGACCGTGCGACCGCTGCCGGCGGAACGCCGTCCGGACGATTTTTCGGGCGCCGTGGGACGCTTTTCCATGAACGCCGTGGCCGGTCCGCCGGAGGTCGCCGTCGGCGACCTGATCACGGTGCGTCTGACCGTAACGGGCGACGGCGCGCTCGATAACGCCGCCCCGCCGCATCTGACGGACACCGCGGGCTTTCGCGTTTACCCCTTGCGTCCCGACCCCTCGTCCGACCCGCTCCCGCAGCGGCGTACTTACACGCAGACACTCGTGCCTCTCACGCCGGCCGCCACACTGGCGCCCGCCTATCGCTGGACCAGTTTCGATCCCGTCGCCGGGAGCTACCACACACTCAGCGCCGGGCCCTTCCCGCTCGTCTTCCATGCCGAACGCGCGCCGTCGCAGGAGGTCTATCATGCCGCTTCCTCGGGCACGACGACGGGATCGTTGTCGGCCGCGCCTGGCAGCGACGGCGCAGTGGCCGCAGCGGCGCCGCCATGGTATGCGCGCCTGCCGTTTTTTGCGTGGCCGCTGACCGCGGCCTTGTGCCTGCTGGCCGCCGCGCTGGCAGGAATGCGGGTGATCCTGCCGGGCTCCGCGTCACCGCCTCCGGCAAACATCCTATCGGCGCGCGACGCGAGGGAGCGCTGGGCGCTGCTGACGCTGCTGGCCTTGACCGCTTCGGCCGGCGCGTGTTTGGGCTGGCGCGCGGCGCGCATCGAACGACAGATGCAGATCGTGGCCGTGGCGTCTCAGGCGACCGTATTCGCCCCCTATGAGGATGCCGCCGCGGTTGGAACCTTGCGCGCCGGCGAACGTGTGCGGGTGCTGGAAACCGATGGGGAGTGGCGTCGCGTCATGACGTCCGACGGCGGCGGCTGGGTTCCCGCCTCGGCCCTGCGTGCGCAATCAACAACGCAGAACAAGTAACTCAGGTATTCAGAAGTCAGGAGTCAGAATTCAGAATTGTCAACCTCCACCAACATTGTTCGCCGTAGTCGAGGCTACGGGCAAAGATCAGGTAGTAGCGTGATTCTTCGATGGAGCCTTGCGCGATGTTAAAACTGGGTCTCTTATTCTGACTCCTGAATACCTGAGCAGCAACCTCAGAATTATATATATCCTGCCTTAAAAAACGCTTGCCCGAATCGCAGTCATTGGTATGATGGAAATCATGAACACATCAAATGTCCGGCTGGTTGGGTTTTGCGCGGCCATGTTTGCATCCGTCGCGGTGGCCGCCAACCCGGACGGCGAATCATGGAACATCGTAAACCTCGGCATGCGCGTCCATTCCGCGAATGAAACGTTCGTCGGCGACAAGGCGGCCTACGGCGACCACGATCTCGCTTATAAAATCGGCTACGAGTACCACGAAGCGTCCGCCTTCTGGCAACTCGCCGCCAACTGGACGCCCGATGCGACGGGCGCCGCCGGCACCGACTGGGCCGTGGCGCCGGAAATGAACCTTTTGTTCAAGGACGGATGGGTCCGCGCCGGCGCCGGCGTTTTGATCGACTACATCGCGCGCGACGACGGCGGCAGCGACTGGACCAGCGCCTACTGGCAGTTCCTCGCCGGCGTTGGGATTCCGCTTGGAAGCTCGATCACCCTGGACGGCTATGTTTATTATCCCTTCTCGAACTGGGAACATCTGAACAAGTTCGATGTCTCCGCCCTCGAATACGGCATCAATCTGGGCTATAAATTCTAGTACGCTTCAGCAGCGAGGGAACGCAGGCCAGGCAGACCAGCCAGAGCCAGAGGATGGCGGGCGACCGGAACGGCAGGTCGATCATACTGTGTATCAGCGTCAGGAAAGTGCCCGCCAATAGCAGGACCGGCAGCGGCGGGGCATGCCACAGGCCCTTGACGCGTTGCAGCAAGCGAAGCGCCGGCGCCAGCAGCACAAGCCAGATCGCCAGCAGCAGGCCGGCCCCCACCGCCCCGAATTCCGCCAGAAACTGCAGGGGATCGTTGTGTACATTGGCCTTGCCGGTGGTAATCTCGTTCCATCGTGCCGGCGGCAGGTAGATGCCAAGAAAATACCGGTACCCCCACCCGCCCACGCCGAACAAGGGGGCATCCGACCACATGTGACTGGCGACTTTAATTTGAACCCAGCGCGAAGCAGGCGACGCGCTCTGGAAACCTTGGCCGGAAATTGTGGACAGTTCCCGGCGAACCGGATTGGCAGGCGTCAGGTCGTATAGGAACACAAGGGCCGCCACCGCACAGACCGTCAGCAGCACTTCGTTCAGCCGCGTGGTGAGCGATTGTTCCCGCCACGCGCGCAGCATGCCGTAGAAGGCGCCAAAGGCGACCAGTCCCCATGCCAGCAGAATCGCGGCCCGGCTGAACGACAGGGTGGCGCCCGCCAGATTCAGCATCGCCAGCGCGCTGGCCATGCCGATCAACGCCCATTCCTGCCGCCGGATCGCACGCAACAGCAGTCCGCCGCTTACCGCCAGCAGCAGCGTGAAGTAGGCGCCGGCATGGTTGGAATAGCCGAAGGAGGCAAAAAAATAGCAGTTCAAAGGGGTCGTCCATAGAATGCGCTGCGTCCCGCTGGCGTACTGCACGATGCCGAAGAGGGCCAGGACGGCGCCGTTGCCGGCCAGCGCCCACAGCAGGCGGACCCGGTCTTTGCAGTCAAGCCCGTGACGCACATCCCAGACCGCAAGCCATGCTCCGCCAAACCAGTAGAGCATCTGGATCGACTCGGACCGGCACACGGAAGACGGCCATCCCGGCCACGGCGGCGGGCCGTAGTTCCATTTTCCGACGGCGGCATCGAATACGGGCGAACGTCCGCTGTTCAAGGACTGCACGCCCAGCAGTACCAATAGCGCCAGGCCGAGATAAAACACGGGATCGCGTAGCGTGTTTTTCAGCATTCGTACCCGGGCTGCGCCGTACGGTTCGCCGTGAAACTTCGGGGGCAGCAGCACGGACAGCACCACGGCAAACGCAGCCATCACGGCCGCGGGTGGCAGCAGTTCCGGTCGCGTTCCGCCCCGCGCCCAGGCGGCATAGCCCAACCAAACCGCCAGCGCCAGCCACGGCAAATTCGACGTCCACCGCCAACTTGAATGTTTGTTCATGTAATGAATTGCCCTGGCGTCTTACTTTGGTTTAAGCACGTGCAGGGCCAGCGTCATCGCCCAGGCATCTTCAAAAGGCAGGCGCTTAAGTTCGTGCCCCGGTCCCCATGTGTCGGTGTATAGCAACTCTCCGGTCTTGTCGTTATAACCGATGATCAGCCTGATATGTCCGTAAGCGCCAGGAGGGTTGATCGGAGGCACCTCCGGGAACTTGCCCACGATGCAGGACCATATCAAAGGCACGCCGTCGGCGGTGTAGGTCTTGACATATTTTTTGAACTGCGCCATTTCCTGCGCCTGTTTCACCTTGATCTTGCGCAGGAGCGCGGCATCCATTTCGCTGTAGATGAACGTCACGTCGATGACCGGCCCAATCTCCACCTCTGGTTTGCCGGCCGCCTTGGCCGCGCGATTGTAGTCTTCCGTCAGATGCGCGACACGCCGCCAATCCAGACCGATCAGCGCTTTTAGATCCAAGGCGAAGCGTTGACCGACCGTTTCCAGCGCCTTGATCATGCCGCTTTGCGCGGTGCCTTCTTTGGCGGCCGTATCGGCCAGTTGCGCCACCTGATGCTGATCCACCGAACGCCCATAGTATCGCAGCAGTCGTTCCGATGAAGCGGCCGCGCAATAGCCCTTTTTGCCCTGATCCACCATTGGCAAACCTTCAATCCACACATCGCCCGTGTCGGATTTCCGCACATGTTTTTTGATCGTCAGCGTGCCGGCCCCCGGCATCCAATCGACGGTCGTGGAATCCCGGACAACCTGCATGTCGCCGCTGACACGCATGAGGGCGACTTTGATGAACTCGGCCTTGAACGGCATGTTTTCGCCGTTCTGCCGGCGCGGCTCCGCATACGCCCATGAGAGTTGCGCGGCGATCGGCGCCTTGATCCAGGTGTGCTTGCGGGTGACGCTATTGGCGCGATCTTTCGTCGCCTCCTCCACGGCATTGCCGGCATTTCCGGACCAGCGCGACAACCCATCGCTCAGTATTTTCCTGAGACGCTGGAAGGCTGGTTGATCCAACGTTCCCGAGTCGCCGCGATTGTAAATCGATAGTTCGATGCGTTTGACGGTGCCCGTGTCGAAATAGACCAGCGCCTCCCAGACACGCTGTCCTTCGAAGGTGAGCCGCCGGTCGATCGAACGGGCGCAATCCCGCTGCTGCGAAACATACCCGAAGCCCATGGGCGTATAGTCCAGCATGAAGTCCGCGGAAGATTCGCTCCAGGCGGAAAGCGCGCTGATAAGACGATCGAGTTCCGGCGAGGCGCCCAGGACCCAAGCCGGCGCGGCCGCAAAACCGCCCAGCGCCAAAATCGCCACCAGCAAAAAAGCCGGTCCGGTATTCTGTGATTTATTCATGACTGCTTTGTCTGCGATGCAAACAGCGGCAGTTCCGCCATCTCCGCCACGCGGCCGCGGCGGGTGCGGCGGGCGAGTTTGGGTTGTCCGGTTTCGGCAAGTTCGCCTTCTTCGAGATTCGCCAGAATCTCCCTGGCCCGGTCCACCACCTCCTCGGGCATGCCCGCCAGCCGCGCGACATGGATGCCGTAGCTCTTGTCGGCCCCGCCGGGCACGATGCGCCGCAGGAAAACGATGCCGTCGCCGCTTTCATGCACCAGCACGCTGTAGTTTTTCACCCCTGGCAGCGTCAGCGCCAGATCGGTCAATTCGTGATAATGGGTGGCAAAGAGGGTCTTGGCCTTGACCGCCGCGGTGTTGTGCAGATACTCGGCCACCGCCCAGGCGATGCTGATGCCGTCGAAGGTGCTGGTGCCGCGTCCGATTTCGTCGAGGATGATCAAACTGCGCGGGGTGGCGTGGTGCAGGATATTGGCGGTCTCCTGCATCTCGACCAGGAAGGTGCTGCGCCCGCGGGCCAGGTCGTCGCTGGCGCCGACGCGGGTGAAAACCCGGTCCAGCAGCCCGATTTCCGCCGCGGCCGCCGGCACGAAGCCGCCGATGTGGGCCATGACGGCGATCACGCCGACCTGCCGGATGTAGGTGGACTTGCCGGCCATGTTGGGGCCGGTGAGAATCACCACCTGATGGTCGGTCACGTTTAACAAGGCGTCGTTGGGCACGAAACGCTCGGCGTCGCTGCGGAGTTCCACCACCGGATGCCGCCCTTCGCGAATGGTCAGGGCGCCGCTCTCGTTCATGCGCGGGCGGACGTAGCGGTTGGCCAGCGCGCGGTCGGCCAGCGCGGCCAGCACGTCGAGTTGCGCCAGCGCCGCCGCGGTCGCCTGTAGCGAGGCCGTTTCGCGCACCACCGCCGCGCGCACCTCCTGGAACAGTTCGGTTTCCAGGGCCAGCGATTTTTCGAAGGCGCCGACGATGCGGTTTTCGTAGTCCTTGAGTTCGGGCGTGACGTAGCGTTCTCCGCCGGCCACGGTCTGCTTACGAATGTAATCCGCCGGCACGTTGGCGAGCTGGCCCTTGGAAACCTCCAGATAGTAACCGAAGACATTGTTGTGCCGGACCTTGATGGTCTTGATGCCGGTGCGCGCCTGCTCGCGGGTCTGGTACTCGGCCAGCCACTGGCGCCCCTCCGTGCCCGCCGCGCGCAGGGCGTCGAGTTCCGCGTTATAGCCGGCGCGGATCACGCCGCCTTCCTTGAGCGTCAGCGGCGGCGTGTCGGCGATCGCGCGGTCGATCAGCGCGCCCAGTTCCGGCAGCGCATCCAGCGCCGCGGCCAGTTCCGCCAGCAGCGCCGCCGGGTGCTTCTCCACCAGCGGGCGCACGGCCGGCACGATCGCCAGCGACTGGCGCACCGCCAGCACATCGCGCGCCGAGCCGCCGCCGGCGCTCAGGCGGGCGACCAGCCGTTCCATGTCGCGCACCTCGCCCAGCGCTTCACGCAGCGCGTCCAGGCGGGCGCGGTCGTTCACCAGTGCCGCCACGGCGTCCTGGCGGCGCTCGATCCCGTCCAGCCGCGCCAAGGGGCGCAGCACCCAGTCGCGCAGCAGCCGCGCGCCCATCGCCGTGCGGGTCACGTCGAGCACTTCCAGCAGCGTCGCCGGCTCCCCACCCCCGCGCGCTTCGCTCCGCTTCGCGACCAGGCCGAGGTTTTCCACGGTGCCGGGATCGAGCGTCAGAAATCCCTCCGCCTGGCTGAGTCGCAGCGCCCTGACGTGCCGGATGTCGCGGCGCAGTTCCTCCTGCACGTAATGCAGCAGGGCGCCGGCGGCGCCGATCAGGGCCGGACGTCCCTCGATGCCATAGCCGTCCAGCGAGTGTACATTGAACTGGCGCAGCAGGCGGTCGCGGGCGACCTCGGGTTGGAAGACCCAGCCCGCGCAGGGCGTGAGCACGCCCACGCCGGCCGCGCGCCCGGCGGCCGCGAGTTCGTCGCCGGCGCCGTCGGGCTCCGCCGACAGGACGCATTCGCGCGGCGCGTGGCGGTGCAGGTGGTCGGCCAGCGCGCCGGCATCGGCAACCTCCTCCACCCAAAAGGCGCCGGTCGAGAGATCGAGCATGGCGAGCCCGAGCGCCCGCCCGCAGCGGCAGACGCCGGCCAGGTAGTTGTTGCGACCGGGCGACAGCATCGCGTCCTGCAGGGCCGTGCCCGGCGTGACGACCCCCGTGACCTCGCGCCGCACGATGCCCTTGGCGCGCGCGGGATCCTCCATCTGATCGCAAATCGCCACCTTCTTGCCGGCGCGGATCAACTGCGCGAGGTAGCTGTCGGCGGCATGGTACGGCACGCCGCACATCGGCATGCCGTTGCGGCTGGTGAGGGTGATGTCGAGAATCCGCGAGGCTTCGCGGGCGTCTTCGAAAAACATCTCGTAGAAGTCGCCGAGGCGGAAAAAGAGCAGCGTGCCGGCCGGCAGTTCCGCGCGCAGCTTGCGGTACTGCACCATCATCGGCGTCAGCGCGTCGCTCATGACGGCGGCGCTCCCGCCGTCGCCGCGCGCGCCAGTCGGACCCATTGTTCGATCGAAAGCGCCTCCGCCCGCATCCGCGGGTCCAGCCCCACCGCCGCCTGCCAGCCGGCGGGATCGGCCGGCAGCGCGCCGCGTACGGCGGAATGGCAGAGCACGGTGCCGAGTTGCTTGCGGCGCTGCGAAAAAGCGGTCTTGGTCAGCGCCCGGAAGGCTTTGCGTTCCTGGGCCGTGGTGGTTTGCGCGCCCTTGGTCAGCCGTTGCAGGCGCACGACGGCCGAAAACACCTGCGGCCGGGGCATGAAGCAGGAGGGATTGATCATGCGCACGATCTGGACGCGATAATGCAACTGCGCCCACACGCCGAGCAAACCGCGCACTTTTCCGCCGGGCGGCGCGGCCATCCGCTCGCCCACCTCGCGCTGCACCGTGACCACCATCTGCGGCGGCGGATCGTCGAGCGCGAAAAATTCCATCAGCATCCGGCTGCCGACGGAATAGGGCAGATTGGACACCACGGCCGACACGCCGCTCGACAGGCCCGCAATGTCCTGCTCGAGAAAGTCGCCGCGGATCAGGCTGAAACGCGGATGATCACCGAGCGACTCCTGCAGCCAGTCGGAGAGGGCCTCGTCCTTTTCCACCGCGACCACCGTGGCGCCGGTTTCCAGCAGCGCGCCGGTGAGCACGCCGAGACCGGGACCGATTTCGAGCACCCGGTCGCCTGGCTTGAGGGCCGCGGCGGCGACGATTTGATTGCGGATATTGGCGTCGATCAGAAAACTCTGCCCCATCGCCGTCGACGGGAAAATCCCCCGCTCCAGCAGGACCGTCTGCACTTCGGATGGGCGGGTGGGTTTCACGGGGGGGGCTCAGGTAGATAGGCTGAAGGCTGTTAGACTGTTAGGAAACACGTGTATTCCTGTTCGATTTCGCGGTAAGTCATTTACGATATCTGAAGTTCGTTTGCATGCAATTACACCTAACAGCCTAACAGTCTACAGCCTAAACTGCTTTTCCATGTTACTCACTGGGAGGAGGTGGGAGAAACCTCCTCAAAAGGGGTCGGCGGTCACGATTTCGATGTGTACGTCCTTCTTGATCCGTTTGATCCAGTCCGCATAAAGCTTGTCCACGATGCCGCCTTGCAGCCGCCGGGAAATTTCGCCATGCACCTCGGCGAAGCTGCGCGGTCCGCCGGGCTGGCGCGCTTCCACGCGCAGCAGGTAGAAGTCGCCATCGGCCTCGATGACCGGACTGATCGCGTTCAGCGGCAGCGTCCGCGCCGGTTCCGCCAGTTCGCGGCGCAGGTCCTCCAGCTTGACCTGGCCCCAGTCGCCGCCCTGGGCCGCCTGGGCGCCGGTCGAGACTTCGCGCGCCACGGCGGCGAAATCGGCGCCTGCCGCGAGCTTGGCGCGCACGGCCTCGATGCGGGCGCGCACGGCGGACAGGTCCTTTCCGTCGGGCGCCGAGGAAAGGGCGATCATGTGGATGCGGGCCGTTTCGGGACGCCGGTAAAGTTCCGGGTGGGCCTCGTACGCGGCGCGGATGTCGCGTTCGGGCACGATCGTCCTGGTGTCCACCTCCCGCGAGCGCATCATCGAAACGATAATCCGCTCGCGCATGTGCTGACGCCACTCCTCCATGCTCATGCGCTCATTGCGCAGCGCATCGATAAAGCCCTGACGGTCGCCTTTGAAGCGGTCGCCGATGAATAAATCGACCCGGCGTTCGACGTTGCGATCCAGGGCATGCGTGGCGGGATCGTCGTTCTCGGAGGCGCTGGGATTGTTCTTGAGCCGTTCGTCGGCGTAGACTTTGAGGATCAACTGCCGTTCGATCAGGTTGGTCAGTCCCTCCCCATAGAGCGCCAGGCGGCGCGCGCCAAGATCCGTTCCGCGGGCGGTCTGCCTGAGCCGCGCGAGATCCGGGCCGATTACATCGATCACCTGGCCGATCGTGATCGGGCGGTCGTTGACAAAGGCGGCCACGCCATTCAGCCTGGCCGTATCCGAAGCCGCCAGGGCCGCGCCCGCGCCCGCCATCACGATTGCCAATACCCGACACAGTTTCATAGCCTTCATCTTTTATCCCCGGCACGCCGCACAATGGGGTGGATTTTCGCACAAGCGGCGGAGAAAACAAAGCGGGAAGAGTGGATCGGCGCAATCCGCGAATCGTGCGAATCGTTGCGGGCAATCTCTTGACCGCCGTGGACACCGCAAGCCGTACCTCGCGTTGGACGTACGTTCTGGGCGACCTGACCTCCTTCAAACAGGTGCTGGCCGGATCGCCGGACCAGGAAGTGACGATCCGCCTGGATCGCGACCAGTTGATGAACCTGATCAAGGTGCGCGACCCGCTCAACCGCAACGTGGAAACCTACTACCTCGATCCCGCGGGGCGGGTGACGAACGTGGTCAACATCGAGAACCAGACCCTGGCGATCGCGTATGCGGTCGAAAATGCGGTCAAGAGCCTCAAGCGGTTCGACGGTTCTCGCGTTGACTTGGACTACAATGGCGAAGGGAATCTGAACAAGGTAGCCTGGACTCCCGCCGCCGGTTCCAGCCAGGTCGCCCTTACCAACCGCTACGATTACTTCCGCAACGACCTGTTTCGGATCGCATCCAACGAGGTCGGTGTGATCTCAAATGCTTTTGACGGGGCGAACCGGCTGGTGTCGAGCGAAGTGGGTGGACCGGGCACTCCGCGCGCGGTCATCGTTTACACTTACTTACCTGCGGGCAATGTTTCCAGCGTCAGCAGCGTCGCCGGAACCAACACCTACCTGTTCGACGCCGCCGAACGTATTTCCTCTCTGACTCAGGTTTCAGATCGACTTCCCCAACCCTTGTCGTTCGCCTGGACCTACAATCCCGGCAACGGGTTGATCGCATCCGTAACTTGCACCAACACCGGCATGGCGGCCAACTACGGTCACGACAATATGGACCGCTGGACCAACATTGTGTGGTGGGACGCCACGAGCAACGTTGTGGCGGGCTTCGCCTATGCTTACGATGCCGCCGGCATGATCACGAACGTGACTCAATCTGGTTTTCGGTCTCAGAATTCATGTTTTTCTTACGACTCTCTGGACCGGCTGATTGGCGTGTCAACCTATTCGTCCTCTACGTCCCATGTGTACTATGCTTACGACCTCGCGGGGAACCGCACGCAGATGGGGGAGTAGGGGTCAGGCATCAAAACAGAAAATAGTTGTGGAAGGGTTTTCGGAGTGATATGTTTGGGGCATGGCAAGAAGTCTGAGATTGGAATACGAGGGAGCGATCTATCATGTCACGGCGCGCGGGAATGAGCGCGGCGCGATCTTCCGGGATGACGGTGACTGTACGCAGTTCCTGACCTGTTTGGCGGCATGCGTCGAGGGGTTCGGGGTGCGGTTGTATCTGTTCTGCCTGATGACGAATCATTTTCACCTGGTGTTGGAGACACCGCGGGCGAATCTGGGCGCGTTTATGCACTGCCTGCTGACTCGCTATACGATGTACTTCAACCGCCGCCATCACCGGCGAGGGCATCTGACCCAAGGGCGCTATGGCGCCAAGGTTGTTG
>CAIYGI010000093.1 GCA_903925685.1 uncultured bacterium | reverse complement strand
ATCGTGCCCGGTGTCCCTTCCCCGCTCCAAATCCGCCACGAAACCAGCCCCGTTCGTCTCGTTGCGCTCCTCCTTGCCCGCTCCTCACGCTCGCTCCGCCCACTCCGGGGGCGTCACGGCCCTTACGCGCGGATTTGGGGCGGTCTCAGGCGCTTGACTTTCGCCGGCGGTTTCGGGATGCTGAGCCGCAGCCGCGCTGGCGGCGCCGCGTCTGCCGGCCAGCGGTTTGCCATGTGCGCCACGGCCTTTTTCGTCCACCGGTTTGCATGAAAGGACTTGTGCCATGATCTCGATACAAAGACTGCTGGGCAAGGAGGACATGTTCTTCAGCATGCTCGAGCAAAGCGCGTCCGAAGGCTGCGCCAGCGTGCAGGCGTTGGTCAAGCTTTGCAAAACGCTCGATCAGCCAGGCTTGCTCGAAGAGTTCATCCAGGCGCGCCGCAAGGACAAACAGATCAAGGCCCGGATCACCGAGGCCGTCTACACCACCTTCGTCACGGCGCTGGAGCGCGAGGACATCGAACTGCTTGCCAACGCGCTTTTCAAATTGCCCAAGACCATGGAGAAGTTCGCCGAACGGGTCTGGCTGACGCCGCAGTATGTGAGTGGCATCGATTTCACCCCGCAGGCGGCGCTGCTGGAACAGTCGGCCGGCGCCGTGCTGGAAATGATCAAAGGCATGCGCGGCGGCGGCCTCGAAAACATCAAATCGCTCAACGACCGCCTGCAGCGGATCGAGGGCGAGGCCGACAAGGTCATGCTGGATCTTTACCGGGAACTCTTCAGCGGCAGGCACGATCCCATCAAGGCGATCGTGATGAAGGACCTCTACGAACTGCTCGAGAAGGGGATTGACCGCTGCCGGGATACCGGCAACTTGATCTGCAACATCGTGCTGAAAAATTCCTGACGCCATGACCCTCGTGCTGATTGTAATCGTCGTGGCGCTGCTCTTCGAGTACATCAACGGCTTTCACGATACCGCCAATGCCATCGCCACGGTCGTGGCGACCAAGGTCTTAACCCCGCGGCAGGCCGTCTGGATGGCTGCATCAACCAACCTGTTGGGCGCCATGTGGGGCACGGCCGTCGCCCAGACGATCGCCACCGGCCTGATTGACGTACACCTGGTGGCGGTTACCTCGGAGGTGCTGATCTGCGCCCTGTTGGGCGCGATCGTTTGGAACCTGCTCACCTGGTGGTTCGGCCTGCCTTCAAGTTCCAGCCATGCCTTGATCGGCGGACTTTGCGGCGCGGCGCTGGCGGCTGCGCACAACAATTGGCATGCGATCATCTGGTCCTTGCCGGGCAAGTCGCACTGGTATATGGGCAAAGGTCTTTTGTGGAAGGTCATAGTGCCGATGATCAGCTCGCCCGTTTTCGGATTTTTTCTGGCGTTTCTCCTGATGGTGCTGCTGTTCGTGCTGTTGCGCAATGCGCGTCCGTCGCGGGTGGGCCGTTTTTTCCGGCATGCGCAGATCATGAGCGCCGGTTCCATGGGATTGATGCACGGCACGAACGACGCCCAGAAAACCATGGGCATCATTGCGCTGGCCCTGCTTGGGGCGACGCAGGCGGGACAGTTCGATCAATTGCCGGCCTGTCTGGGATTCCTGCGGGCAACGATTCCTCTGCCGGGCCAGCACGTCGAAATCCCGCTTTGGATCAAGGTCGTTTGCGCTCTAACCATGGCTTCAGGCACGGCGGTGGGCGGCTGGCGCGTCATCAAGACCCTGGGCCACAAGATGGTCAAGCTGCAGCCGATCAACGGCTTCGCGGCCGAAACCAGTTCGGCGCTGGTGATCTTCATGGCCACGCACCTCGGGATTCCGGTTTCCACGACCCACACCATTTCGGCCGCGATCATGGGCGTCGGGTCGGCCAAACGCTTCAGCGCGATTCGCTGGACCGTGGTCGAGCAGATTCTCTGGGCCTGGGTGCTGACGATCCCCGTCACGGCCGGCGCGGCCTACATCCTGGTCCGCCTCCTCCAGGCAGCCGGATGGATGAACGGCTAACGCCGCAGCCGGCTGGTCCGTATTTTGAAGCCAAATTTTCTCCTTGCGCTTTACCGCGAAAGTCCTTATAAACGTAGTTTCATACATGTTTTGCGATGCAGTTGAATGGCGGCGGTCGCCGCCGGATCAAGGAGAATGTCATGGCGGACTCGTTGACATGTGAGTGTGCTTGCAAGGGAGCGGATGGCGCGGCGCCTTCGGAGGCGGAACTCATGAAGCGGCTCGACGAGGTGCTGGACGAGCATCGCGCGCAGCCGGGCGGACTGATTCCCGTCCTGCAGATCGCCCAGGCGATTTTCGGCTATCTGCCCGAATCCGCCATGCGAAAGATCGCCGAGGCGTTCCATAAATCCTTCAGCGAGGTCGCCGGGGTGGTCAGTTTTTACTCCTTTTTTTCCACCGTGCCCCGGGGCCGGCACCTGGTGCGGGTCTGCCTCGGCACGGCCTGCTACGTGCGCGGCGGCCGCGAGGTGCTGGATGCGCTTAAGAAGCGGCTGGGGATCGATGTCGGACAAACCACCGCCGACCGCCGTTTCTCGCTGGCCGTGGGACGCTGTTTCGGCGCCTGCGGCATGGGCCCGGTGATCATGGTGGACGACACCGTCCATCAGCGCGTCAAATCCGCCCGCGTCGGCGAACTATTGGAGGAGCATTCATGAGCGCAGCTTCGACCCATGGCGCGGACCGGCCGTCCGCCGCGAAGACAAAAGCCGTCCGCCTGACTTCACCCGACAAGCTGGCGGCCGTGCGCGACGCGGAAAGCAAGCGCGAAGCCCGCTGGCACAGCGACGGCCGCCAGACGATCCGCGTCTGCGTAGGCGGCAGCTGCCTGGCGTCGGGATCGCTCCAGGTTCGCGACGCTCTGCGGTCGGCGATTACCTCCCACGGTTTGGAAGACCGCGTGCATGTGCAGGAAACCGGCTGCATGGGACCCTGTTCGCAGGGGCCCGTGGTGATGATGGACACCGATGAAACCTTCTATCAGAATGTCGCGCCGGGCGATGCGGAGGCGATCGTCGCCGAGCATGTCATCGGCGGCGCGCCGGTCGAACGTCTGCTCGTGCACGACGCGGCGGGCGGGCGGACCTTCCCGCACCGGTCGGATCTGGAATTCTTCCGCCGGCAGACGCAGATCGTGCTGCGCAATTGCGGCCGGATCGATCCCGAGAGCATCGAGGCGGCCATCGCCCACGACGCCTACGCGGGGCTGGCGAAAGCGCTGACCACGCTCACGCCCGACCAGGTGATCGAGGAGATGAAGACCTCCGGGCTGCGCGGACGCGGCGGTGCGGGCTTCCCGACCTATCTCAAGTGGCAGTTCACCGCGCGGGCGCCGGGCGACACGAAGTACGTGCTCGGCAACGGCGACGAGGGCGATCCGGGCGCCTACATGGATCGCAGCATTCTGGAGGGCGATCCTCACAGCGTCATCGAAGGCATGGCGATTGCCGCCTACGCCGTCGGCGCGCGGCAGGGCTACGTCTACGTGCGGGCCGAGTATCCGCTGGCCGTGCAGCGTCTCGAGAAGGCCCTCAGCCAGGCGCGCGCCCGCGGCTTGCTGGGCGTCGGCATTCTGGGCACGAAGTTCGCCTTCGATCTCGAAATCCGCATGGGCTCGGGCGCCTTCGTGTGCGGCGAGGAAACGGCCCTGATCGCCTCGATCGAAGGCTGCCGCGGCGAGCCGCGGCCGCGGCCGCCGTTCCCGGCGCAGCGCGGACTGTGGGGCAAGCCGACGGTGCTCAACAATGTCGAAACCTATGCCTCCGTGCCGGCCATTCTGCTGAAGGGCGGCAGCTGGTATGCCGGCTACGGCACGGCCAAGAGCAAGGGCACCAAGGTTTTCGCCCTGGCCGGCGCCGTGCGCAATGCCGGCCTGGTCGAGGTGCCCATCGGCACTCCGCTCGGCGAACTGCTCTACGACATCGGCGGCGGACTGCGGAACAACAAACGCTTCAAGGCGGCGCAGATCGGCGGACCGTCGGGCGGTTGTATTCCGAAACAGAATCTGAATGTGCCGCTGGATTACGAAACGTTGTCCGAACTGGGCGCGATCATGGGCTCGGGCGGCCTGATCGTGATGGACGAAGACACCTGCATGGTGGACGTGGCGCGCTTCTTCCTCGAATTCGTGCAGGAGGAATCGTGCGGCAAGTGCGTCCCCTGCCGCGTGGGCACGAAGCGCATGCTGGAAATCCTGGAACGCATCTGCGCCGGCCAGGGCGAGATGGCCGACCTCGACCGGCTCGTCGACCTCGGCACGATGATCCGCGACGGTTCGCTCTGCGGCCTCGGCCAGACGGCGCCCAACCCCGTGCTTTCCACGCTGCGCCATTTTCGCGAGGAGTACGTGGCCCACATACGCGACCGGCATTGCGCGGCCGGCGTCTGCGCCGCGCTCGTGCGCGCGCCCTGCCTGAGCGCCTGTCCGGCCGGCGTCGATGTGCCGCAATTCGTGGCCCTCGTCGGCGAGGGACGCTACGCCGAGGCCTTGCGCCTGCATCGCGAGCGCAACCCCTTCGCCGCGATTTGCGCGCGGGTCTGTTTCCACACCTGCGAGGACAAGTGCCGCCGGGCCTCGCTCGATGACGCGGTCGCGATCCGCGGCATCAAGCGCTTCATGGTCGAGCAGGAGGTCACCCTTCAGAAACCCGAGGTGCGCGAGAATGCCGAAAATGCGCGCCGCCGGGTGACGATCGTGGGCGCGGGCCCGGCCGGCCTTTCCTGCGCCTATTTTCTGGCGCGCCTGGGCTACCAGCCGAAGGTCCTGGAAGCTGAGCCGCGCCCCGGCGGCATGCTGGTTCAGGCCATCCCGGCCTACCGTTTGCCGCGGGAACAGGTCGCGCGCGAAATCCGCCTGATCGAATCGCTGGGCGTCACGATCGAAACCGGCCGCGCGCTGGGCCGCGATTTCACGCTGGAGGAATTGCACAAGGACGGCAGCGAGGCGGTATTCCTCGGCATCGGCGCGCCGCAGGGCGTCGGGCTCGAACTGCCGGGCGCGGGCGCGCGCGGCATCGTGGATGCCCTGGATTTCCTGCGCCAGTACAACATCCGCGGCGCGGCGCCGGTGGGACGCCAGGTGGTTGTGATCGGCGGCGGCAATGCGGCGATCGACGCGGCGCGCACCGCGCTGCGGCTGGGCGCGGCGCGGGTGACAATCATGTACCGACGCACGGCCAGCGAGATGCCGGCATACGCCGAGGAGGTCGAAGCGGCCCAGGAGGAAGGCATCGCGCTGCGTACGCTGGTGGCGCCGGTCTCCTTCGTGGTCGCGAAGGAGGCGGTGACGGGGGTCGCCTGCCGCACGATGAAACTCGGCGAGTTCGACCGCTCCGGACGGCGTCGGCCGGAGGCGGAGGCTGCATCCGACAGCGTGATCGAGGCCGATCAGGTGATCCTGGCCATCGGCCAGGCGCTGGATGTGCGCGCGCTCTGCGCCCCGCTGGAGATCGCGATGACGGATAGCGGCTGGATCCAGGCCGATCCCGTGACCGGCCGGACTTCGCTGCCCTGGCTTTTTGCGGGCGGCGACGCCTGCGTCGGACCGTCGTCGGTCGTCGGGGCCATCGCCGCCGGCGAGCGGGCGGCGGTCGGAATCGACGCCTTCCTGAGCGGCGCCACACACGCCTTCTGGCGGGCCTATCGCGATATCAAGACCGACTTCAATCCCGATGCCGATCCCGCGCTTTATGCGCGCGAACAGCCTCGCATGATGCCGGTGGACAGGCGGCGGAGCAACTTCGACGAAGTCGAGCAGCCATGGAACGATGCCGTCGCCCTGCGCCAGGCGCGGCGTTGTCTGCGCTGCGACTATGGCAAGAGCGGCGCAATGACGGGAGTGCAATCATGATTGCCTGTAAGATCAACGGTCTGTCGGTGGAGGCGCAGGACGGCGCGACGGTGCTCGATGCGGCGCGCGCGGCGGGGGTGCGTATTCCGACGCTCTGCTTCCTCGAACACCAGCTTCCCACCGGCGCCTGCCGGGTCTGCCTCGTCGAGGTGCAGGGCGCCAAGGCGCTGATGCCCGCCTGCGCCACCCCCGTGGCGGCGGGGATGGTGGTCACGACCAACTCGCCCCGCGTGCGGCGCACGCGGCGCCAGATCGTGGAACTGCTGCTCTCAGAGCACGACGGCAACTGTCCGACCTGCGCCCGCAACGGCGATTGCGAACTGCAGCGGCTGGCCGAGGATCTGGGCATTTCACGCGTAACTTTCGAAGGGACCAAGACGCGGGCGCACTCCGATACCAGCACGCCGGCGCTGGTGCGCGACAACGGCAAGTGCATCAAGTGCCGCCGCTGCGTGACCGTCTGCAACACGGTGCAGAATGTCGGCGCGCTCTTTCCGCAGGGCCGCGGCTTCGCGACCACGATCGGACCCGCCTTCGAGCGCGATCTGGCGGATGTGGTCTGCGTGCAGTGCGGCCAGTGCGCCGCGGTCTGCCCGGTCGGCGCGATCCAGGAAACCAACCATATGGACGGCGTCTGGGCGGCGCTGGAAGATCCCACCCGGCACGTCGTGGTCCAGACCGCGCCGGCGATCCGCGCCGCGCTGGGCGAGGCTTTCGGCTATCCCGCCGGCACGCGGGTGACGGGCAAGATGGTCACGGCCCTGCGGCAACTCGGCTTCGACGCCGTCTTCGACACCGATGTGACCGCCGACTTGACGATCATGGAGGAAGGCCACGAACTGCTGAAGCGGCTGCATTCGGCGCTGGTGGACAAGGACCCGAAGGTGGCTCTGCCGATGTTCACCAGTTGCTCGCCGGGCTGGATCAAGTTCGCCGAGTATTATGCGCCCGATTTCCTGCCCAACCTTTCGACCTGCAAGTCGCCCCAGCAGATGTTCGGCGCGCTGGCCAAGACCTGGTATGCGCAGCGCATCGGCAAGTCGGCCAAAGAGGTGACGGTCGTTTCGGTAATGCCCTGCACGGCCAAGAAGTTCGAGGCCCAGCGGCCCGAGATGACGGCCAGCGGCGTGGCCGACGTCGATTACGTGCTGACCACCCGCGAACTGGCGAAGATGATCAAGGCGCATGGCATCGAATTTCGCGACCTGCCGGACGGAAAAATGGACGATCCGCTCGGCATGTCCACAGGCGCGGCGGACATTTTCGCCAACACCGGCGGCGTGATGGAGGCGGCGCTGCGCACGGCCTACGAACTCGTGACCGGACGCGAACTGCCCGTGAAGAACCTGCACCTGACGCCGCTGGCCGGCCTGACGGGCATCAAGGAAGCCGCCCTCAAGATCGAGCAGGCGCTGCCGGCCTGGTCGTTCCTGGAGGGTGTGACGGTCAAGGTGGCGGTGGCGCATGGGTTGGGCAATGCCCGGCAACTGCTTGACCGCATCCGCCGCGGCGAGGCCTCGTATCACTTCGTGGAGGTCATGACCTGTCCCGGCGGCTGCATCGGCGGCGGCGGACAGCCGCGCTTCACCGACGATGCCGTGCGCCTGAAACGCATCCAGGCGATCTACGCCGAGGACGAGGGCAAGACGCTGCGCAAGTCCCACGAAAATCCGGCGGTGCAGCAACTCTATCGCGAATTCCTGGGCGCGCCGCTGGGCCACAAGTCTCACGAACTGCTGCATACCCACTACAAACCCAGCTTGTGACAAGTCCCCGGATCGGGTAGGGTGGGGGCGGTCCGATACGGGGCGTAGCGCAGTCTGGTAGCGCGTCAGCTTTGGGAGCTGAAAGCCGTGGGTTCAAATCCCACCGCCCCGACCATACTTCGCTCGCAGCGCAGCGGAGAGCGAAGTATGCCCTACGTAGCACGCCGGAACGGCGGGCGGAGTAGGGTCGCCAGATGAATCGCGCTGCGAGTTACGTATGGCTAGCCGCCGTTGGACGACGCCATGAATCATGTCTATCTGCTCGGGAGTCTTGCGGTTCCCAGCCAGACCTACATCGGGCTGACCGATGACATGGCCGCAAGGCTCAAGAGCCACAATGAAGGCGCCAACTTCCATACGGCCAAGTACCGCCCTTGGGAATTGGTGTGTTGCATCTCCTTCAAAACCAGAGAGCGGGCTGCCGAGTTCGAGAACTACCTGAAAGTGGATTCCGGCCACGCTTTCGCCCATCGACACCTGTGGTGAAAGACCTGCTCACGACACACTTCGCGCAAGACGTTGAACCTCGCGGCCATCACGGTCGCGATCCCGCAGATATTCCAGGCCAACAAGTGCTGCCAGTGATCAACGCCTACCGCGTCGGCGCGGGTACTCCCGACAGAGACAATCCTCGCGCCACGCAATGACTGTTCCATTTGTGATCAGGAAGGTCCCCCCGTAATGCCGGAACGCCCGCAACAGTCGAGGTTTGCAATTCCGCGGCAACCAGCTTGACCGCCCGCGGGGGCTTGTCGGCAATGACAATATCGGCGCCGGGTTTCCCATCCCGGACCAGATATGTTTCACTCGTTGCGCCGCCGAACCCGCCGACTCATTCTATCCCAGAACCTCAAGACTCCACCATCAGTTTGCCGAACTTTGCCGGGACCGCACCCCCCCCGTCACGGTCGGCGAAAAGGCCGAATGCTCCATTTCAGCTCACCTCCAAACCGTGAGCAACCGGCGCAGCGCATCGCGCTCCAGCAATTGTCGCAGCACATCCCGCGTCGTATGGCGGTTGTCTGGCCTGACCCGACCATATAACCACCAGCCCGCCGCCAAAATCAGCATGGCGAGGAGAAACAGCAGGCTGTTGCCGTCAACCACCACGGCGCCGACCCGTGTTTGCCAGCCGCCACAGACCGACAACAGGGCGCCGGCAAGCAGCACGGCCAACCCGCTGACACAGCCGCTCCAGGCATAGTAAATCGCCATGTAGGCCGTGCTGTGCTCCGGGGGAACCACTCCGTTGAAAAGCAACCGGCCAGACCCGATCGCCATTCCAGTGAT
>CAIYGI010000092.1 GCA_903925685.1 uncultured bacterium | reverse complement strand
CGCACATCTCAATCACGAGGCTTGCTGTTTTATCGTCTCGTAGAGCAAGCCGTGCAGACCGCCCCATTGCCCTACCGACAGATCGTCGAAAGAAAACACAACCTGTAGGGGGCGTTTGCGTTACATGGATACCCCCTTTTGGATTATTCCACGGGCATCCCGCCGGAGTGCCGCACGATGGTGGTGGTTCCGACGATGCTGACGAATCTGGAAGGCGTCGACCGTCTCATTGAGACGCTGGAGATTCATCATCTCGCCAACCGGGATCAATGTCTGCATTTTGCCCTGCTGACGGATTTCCGCGACGCTCCCGTGGAGACTCTCCCCGGAGATCAGTCATTGCTGCAGCGCGCTCGGGATGGAGTCGGAATGCTGAACCGCAAGTATCCATCCGCAGGGCAGGACGTTTTTTTTCTGTTTCACCGTCCGCGCCGTTGGAACGCCGGAGAAGCTCAGTGGATGGGTTATGAACGCAAACGGGGGAAACTCATGGAGTTTAACGCCCTGCTGCGCGGCGGTTCGGGCGCATGCTTTTCCTCGGTCGTGGGAGACACCGGCATCCTGTCGGCCATCAAGTATGTAATCACGCTCGACACCGACACCCAACTGCCGCGCGATGCCGCCCGTCAACTGGTCGGCACGCTCGCCCATCCGTTGAACCGGGCGCGGTTCGACGAGGCGCGCGGGATTGTTTCCGAGGGCTATGGCATCCTGCAACCGCGCCTGGGGGTGAGTCTGCCCGGCGCCCGGCGCTCGTGGTTCGTCCGGTTGTTCTCCGGCGACGTTGGCATCGATCCATATACGCGGGAAGTGTCCGACGTGTATCAGGATGTTTTCCGGGAAGGCTCGTTCATCGGCAAGGGTATTTACGAGGTGGATGCTTTCCAACGGGCCATGCATGGCCGTTTTCCGGAGAATAGCGTGCTCAGTCACGACTTGCTGGAAGCGTGTCATGCCCGCTCCGCCCTCGTGAGCGACGTTGAACTGTATGAAGAATATCCTTCCCGTTACAACGTGGACGTCGACCGGCGCCACCGCTGGATTCGCGGCGACTGGCAGATCGCGCAGTGGCTGCTGCCGCGGGTTCCAGGTTCCGACGCCCGGCGCATTGCCAACCCGCTTTCGGTTTTATCCCAGTGGAAGATCTTCGATAACCTGAGGCGCAGTCTGGTCCCCGTGGCCCTGCTGCTTCTGATACTTGGCAATTGGCTGCTGCTTCCCGAACTCGGCGGCCTTGGCCTGCTGCTTGTGATTTCGATCGTCGCGCTCCCCGGATTATTGGCGACACTGGTCGAGCTGTTCCGCAAATCCGCCGATTTGCCGTGGATGATGCATTTGCGAGGGTTGACCGGGTCGTGCGGCAGGCAACTCGGACGGATACTCCTGACCCTGGCGTTTCTGCCCTATGACGCCTACATCAGTCTGGACGCGATCGGCAGGACGCTGCTGCGGCTGCTGGTAACGCACAAAAGGCTGCTCGAATGGCAGACAGCCGGCGATTCGGAACGGACTACACGCGCGGATCTCAGAGGCTTTTATGCCGCGATGTGGATTGCGCCGGTTGTCGCGGTGGCGACGGAAATTTTTCTGTTCCGCACGCATCACGCTCCGCTGTCCCTGGCGTTGCCGCTGCTTGGACTCTGGTTTGCCGCCCCTTGGATCGCCTGGTGGATCAGCCAGCCAATCGAGGTGCTGGCGCCGGCTTTGACCTCCGGGCAATTGGACTTTCTCGGACGCACTGCCCGCAAGACCTGGCATTTTTTCGAGACCTTTGTCACCGCGCAGGAGAACTGGCTGCCGCCGGACAATTTCCAGGAAGTTCCCGTTCCGGCCATCGCGACGCGGACCTCGCCAACGAACATGGGGTTGGCGTTGCTTGCCAATCTGGCCGCCTGGGATTTCGGGTATCTTTCGACGGGCGGATTGATGCGGCGCACCAAGGACACCCTTGCCGCCATGCAACGGCTCGAACGGCATCGCGGCCATTTCTACAATTGGTACGAAACGCGCACGCTGCGGCCTTTGCTTCCGCTTTATGTTTCCAGCGTGGACAGCGGTAACCTGGCCGGACATTTGTTGACGCTTGCCTCCGGTCTGAGGGAGCAAAATGCCGAAAAAACGATCAGCCTGCGAATCGTCGCCGGTCTGCGCGATACGGTGAGAATTCTCGGAGAGTTGGCCCGGGACAATCCCGAGTTGGCCAGGCTCGACGCGGAATTGGCGCAAACACCTGCCAGCCTGCCCGCGCTGTTCGCCTTGTTGAAAATGGCGGCGGAGCGGGCGAACACGATCGCGGCCGCGCTGGACGGCGCTGACGCAGAACTCAAAAACTGGGCGCAGACTTTGAAGCGGAATTGCGATGAGCAATTGGAGGAGATCCTGTTCATCGCGCCATGGCTGGCTTTACCGGTCTCGCATTTTACGGAGAAGTTCTCCCAGTTCGACAATGCGCCAACCTTGCTTGAGGTATCGAAGTTCGATCAATCGCTCTGTCCAGCGGTTGACGCGGCATGGCAGGACATCGCAGCGGCGTCCGCAGGGTCCCGGGAAGCGGAGCAATCGCAACTGGCCGAACTTTCCCGCTGCCTGCGTACAGCCGGCGAACATGCCCGAGAGCGTCTGCTCGCATTGGAAGCCCTGGCCCTGCAGTGCGAAGAGCTGGCCGCAATGGATTTTACCCTGCTTTTCGATACATCGAGGGATCTGTTCAGCACCGGTTTCAACGTTGCCGAACGCCGCTGTGACGCCAGTTTCTACGACCTGCTGGCATCCGAAGCGCGCCTGTGCGGCTATGTCGCCATCGCGCTGGGACAAGTTCCGGAAAAGCACTGGTTTTCGATGGGGCGTTTACTCGTCGCGGCGCGCGGCGCGCCGATGCTGGTTTCATGGAGCGGCTCGATGTTCGAATACCTGATGCCGCTGCTGGTCATGCCCAACTATGAGAACACCTTGCTCGATCGCACCTGTAAATCGGCGGTGCAACAGCAGATCAAGTACGGGGAAATGCGCGGTGTGCCGTGGGGTATTTCCGAATCCTGCTACAACCGGACCGACGTTCATCTGAACTACCAATATCGCGCCTTCGGCGTTCCCGGCCTGGGCTTGAAGCGCGGATTGGCCGAAGACCTGGTGATCGCTCCATACGCCAGCGCGCTGGCGCTGATGGTGGCGCCGGTGGAAGCCTGTAAAAACCTGCAACGTCTGGCGGGCGAGGGTCGCGCGGGCGCTTACGGTTTCTATGAAGCGGTGGATTATACGCCAACGCGTCTGCCGCCGAATAAGACGAGTGCGGCGATCCAAAACTTCATGGCGCATCATCAGGGAATGAGCCTGCTGGCGCTGGTCAATCTGTTGCGGGACTACCCCATGCAGCGGCGTTTTATGGCCTGTCCTTTGCTCAAAGCGGCGGACCTGCTGCTGCAGGAGCGGGTGCCAAAGACAGCCGCGAACGTGCTCACCGAAGATCTGCAATTGGAGGAATCGCGGGCTTTCTCGGGCAATGGCGAGGCTGTCATGCGCATTTTCACGAATCCCACGCCGCCGGCGCCGGAAGTTCATCTGCTGTCCAACGGCCGCTATCACGTGGTCATCAGCAGCGCCGGCGGCGGTTACAGCCGCTGGCGCGAGCTGGCGGTCACCCGCTGGCGCGAAGACGCCACGCGCGATTGCTGGGGCGCTTTCGTCTATCTGCGCGACATGGCCACGGGCGATTTCTGGTCCACCGCGTATCAACCCGCCTTGCGCGCGACGAAACACTACGAAGCCATTTTTACGCAGGCGCGCGCGGAGTTCCGGCAACGTCATGCCGGCCTGGACATCCATACCGAGATCAGCGTGTCGCCGGAGGACGACGTGGAGTTGCGCCGCATCACGATCGCCAATCGCACACCCCTGGCGCGCCTCATCGAGTTGACCAGTTACGCGGAAGTAGCGCTCGCGCTGCCGGCCGCCGACGCGACGCATCCCGCTTTCAGCAATCTCTTCGTGCAAACCGAATTCGCGCCGGCCTCTTCCGCCATTCTCTGCACACGCCGGGCCCGGTCCCAGGAGGAAAATCCGCCGTGGCTGCTGCATATGATGTTGGAGCAGGGGAACGCAGGCGGGGAAATAAGCTGCGAAACGGATCGCGCCAGATTTATCGGGCGCGGCGGCAGTCTCTCCAATCCGGCCGCGATGCAAGGCAGCGGGGCGTTGTCCAACACCGTCGGTTCCGTGCTCGATCCGATCGTCTCCCTGCGGCGCACGGTCTCTTTGCCGCCTCATGGAACAGTCGTCGTTGACCTGGTTCTGGGCGCAACCGAAAGACGCGAAACCGCGCTGGCGCATCTGGAAAAATATCAAAATTCCCGCATGGCCGACCGCGCCTTCGATCTGGCGTGGACCCACAGCCAGGTAACCCTGCACCAGCTCAACGCCACGGAGGCCGAAGCCCAGCTCTACGGGCGTCTGGCCGGCGCGTTGATTTATGCCGACCCCGCCCGCCGGGCCAACGCCGGCGTGTTGCTCGGCAACCGGCGCGGACAAAACGCTCTTTGGAGTTACGGCATTTCGGGCGACGCTCCGATCGTCCTGCTCCGCATCAGCGATACGGAAAAGATCGAAATCGTCCGGCAACTGATCAGGGCGCACTCCTACTGGCGCATGAAGGGATTGACCGTCGATCTCGTCATTCTGCATGAAGATATTTCCGGTTACCACCAGTCCCTGCAGGAGCAGATCACAAGCCTGATTTCCTCCGGGATCGAGGCGCAGATGCTGGACAAGCCGGGCGGCATCTTTGTGCGGCGCCTCGATCAAATTTCCAGCGAAGACCGTCTGCTGCTGCAAGCGGCGGCGCGAATCGTGATGGACGACGAAAAGGGCAGTCTGGCGCAGCAATTGGAACATCGCGGTGTTTTGGAGCCCATGGTGCCGCTCCTGCCCATCGCCCGTTCGGTATCCCGCGATCCGCCCGCGCCGCTTGCCGAACGCGAGTTGATTTTTCCGAACGGCTTTGGCGGGTTTACCCGCGACGGCCACGAATATGTCATCACGCTGCGCGATGGACGGATGACGCCGATGCCCTGGGTCAATGTGCTGGCAAATCCCTATTTCGGGACGGTTGTTTCCGAAAGCGGCTCCGCCTACACCTGGGTCGAGAACTCCCATGAATTCCGGCTGACGCCCTGGAACAACGATCCCGTCCAGGATACCACGGGCGAGGCCTTCTACATCCGCGATGAGCAAAGCGGAGAGTTTTGGTCGCCAACGCCGCTGCCCGCGCGCGGCGCCGCGCCCTATGTCATACGACATGGCTTCGGCTACAGCGTGTTCGAGCATACCGAACATGGCATCGCCTCGGAATTGTGGGTCTATGTGGCGATGGACGCCCCGGTCAAGTTCACGGTCTTGAAATTGCGTAATCTCTCCGGGCGCGCGCGCCGCCTCTCCATCACGGGCTATTGCGAATGGGTCCTGGGAGACTTGCGGCAGAAAAGTCTCCTGCATGTGCAAACGGAGGTGGACATCAAGACCGGCGCGCTGCTGGCGCGCAATTACGACAACACGGCCTTCCCGGAGCGTATCGTCTTCCTCGACGTGAACGATGCCTCGCGCACGCTGACCGGCGATCGCAAGGAGTTCATAGGGCGCAACGGAAGCCTGTCGCAGCCGGCGGCGCTGAAGCGGGCGCGCCTTTCCGGCAAAGTCGGCGCGGGCCTGGATCCCTGCGGCGCGTTGCAGGTCGTTTTCAATCTTCCGGAAGGACAGGAGCGCGAGACGAGTTTTCGTCTGGGGGTTGGACGAAGCGCGTCCGAAGTACAGAATCTGATCCGGCGCTTTCGCCTGGCAGACGCCAGCCAGGCGGCGCTCGAAGGCGTCTGGGATTACTGGAACCGGACCCTCGGCGCGGTGAATGTCGATACCCCGGACCCCGCCGTGAATGTGATGGCGAACGGCTGGTTGCTGTACCAGACCCTCAGCTGCAGGCTTTGGGGCCGGACGGGATTTTATCAATCCGGCGGCGCCTACGGATTCCGCGACCAGTTGCAGGACGGAATGGCGCTGGTGCATGCCGCTCCGGCGCTGACCCGCGAGCATCTGCTGCGCGCCGCCGCGCATCAATTCAGGGAAGGGGACGTGCAGCATTGGTGGCATCCGCCGACCGGACGGGGCGTGCGGACGCATTTTTCCGACGATTATCTATGGTTGCCTTACGTGACCTGCCGCTACGTTTCGGCGGTCGCGGATACCGGCGTGCTCGACGAAAAGATTCCATTCCTGGAGGCCCGGCCGGTTAAGCCTGAGGAGGAAGCCTACTACGATCTGCCGAATCGCTCCGAAGAGTCGGCCACGCTTTATCAACATTGCGTGCGCGCCATCGAGCGCGGACTGACGTTTGGAGCGCATGGTTTGCCGCTGATCGGTTGCGGCGACTGGAATGACGGCATGAACATGATCGGAAAAGCCGGACGCGGCGAAAGCGTCTGGCTGGCTTTCTTCCTTTACGATGTGCTGATCCAGTTTGCCGGATTGGCGCGCTCGCGCAAGGACATCGTCTTTGCCGAGCGCTGCGTCACGCAGGCGCGGCAGCTACAGGAGAACATCGAGCGGAACGCCTGGGACGGCGAATGGTATCTGCGCGCCTTTTTCGACGACGGAACTCCGCTTGGCTCAAGGCTCAATCCGGAATGCCAGCTCGATTCCCTGCCGCAAAGCTGGTCGGTGATCAGCGGCGCCGGCGATCCGCGACGTTCCCTTCAGGCGATGCAGGCCGTTGATCGGCGCCTGGTTCGCCGCGACGCGGGACTGATTCAGTTGTTCGATCCGCCCTTCGACAAATCGCCGCTCAATCCAGGTTACGTCAAAGGCTACATTCCCGGCGTGCGCGAAAACGGCGGTCAATACACCCAGGGCGCGATTTGGACCGCCATGGCCTTTGCCGCCATGGGAGACAACGAGCGTGCCTGGGAACTCTTTACGCTGCTCAATCCCGTTAATCACGGCTGCACCCCTGAACAGATTGCCACCTACAAGGTGGAGCCTTACGTGATTGCCGCGGACGTCTATGCAGTGGCGCCGCACACTGGCCGGGGCGGATGGACCTGGTACACCGGCTCCGCCGGCTGGATGTACCGGCTGCTCATCGAAGCGCTGCTGGGCGTACACCGCGAGGGCGATCGCCTGCGACTGGCCCCCCGTCTGCCGAAAACGTGGAACACCTGCAAAATACACTACCGCTACCGGCAAACCGTTTATCACATCGTCATCAACCGCCTGGAAGCCGATGCGCCGGACGCGAACCGGCTGATTATCGACGGAAGGCAACTTGACTCGACAACCTTCCCGTTAGTGGACGACCGGCAGGAGCATTTCGTTGAGTTGAAAATCTGGGGCCAGGTTCTCCCCCCCGAAAACGGAAGCGATCATCCAACTGCCGTGTGAACACGCTCACCCTGGTGTCGAACCTGTGCCCCAGTTTCCGGAGACGTCTATCGAAAGTGGCTGGCCGGAGGATTCGCGCACCAGTTGCGCGGCTGTCTCAGCGACAACGGTAAAACAGAGCAAGTCCTTGGTAGTTTCTACGTCATGCCACATTGTTCACGCCCCTGTTCTCGGTTTCAGAGCAACACCAACCTTCTCGACCTCTGCACGGTTCGTTCGCAACAGTCAGGCTTTTACCCCAGGGTCAAACCGTTCTTCACCTTCTTCAACTCCGCGTTGACCTTCCCAACCACAGCCTTATCCGCCGGTTTCTTATCCGACCCCACCTCGATTCGCACGTGGAACCGGAGGGTGGTGTCAGTCCCGGCGGTGATCCCGAGCAACTTGGGGATGGATTCACCGAGGTCCTGGACTTCGCTGGGTTCGAGATCGGCTTCGGCGACGTACACGCCTGGCGCTTCGTGCATGCCAGGTTTGTCCGGGCCGGGGCTAGAACCGGCCTTGGCCATGGCCAGTTTGACGGCCTTGGCGCCGCTGAAATCGCAGGGCCAGGTACCGCTGCCGGAATCAAGGTCAATGAACCGGGCCTGAAGTGCGCCAGCAATGGCTTCGCGCACTGTCACCCATGGCAGGTTCAGACTCGCTTTCTGCGATAGCACCGTGGCTATGGACAGGGCCGTGGTCTTGTTGTCCTTCCACGCCTCGGTCAAGGCTTGGGGCAGGATCTGTGTTGCGAGCACTGACACGGGCGGACCACGCAATTCCGCATCGCCCGTGATGATGCCTGCGGGCACAGTCTCCTGCAGAATGCTTGACGGCCCTGAGAGCAGCCAGATCAGCCCCTTGCCAACGGCATCGGTTATCGCCACATCAACGACAGCCGGGGGTGCCTTCGGTACCGTCATTGGTTCCTGGTACCCGCCACGCTCAACCTGTATCACCGTCTGGCCGGAGAAGTACTGGTACGCGTCCTTCACCTGTATTTTGTCCGCCTTCCACAGGCCGGGTAGCTTGTCCTTGGCCAGCATATCGGACGGCATGTCGGACAATTCCGCCTTCTCGGGCAGCACAACCTCCATGGCCGCGTCTTTGAGCGATACGTCATCTGGCCGTGCTCGCCACCAAGTCCTAAAGGTCCGGTTTGGCCGCGGGAGCCTAAGCACGAAGGCCCCTTCCTCGCATCCGCGTACGAGCGTCTCGTGAATCGCCCGCACGTTTAGCATCTTCGGCAAGTGCGGCATCTGTGCGAATGCACCCACGAGATCCTTGATCCGCCGGCAGTCCTCGCCTTCCTTCCACAGGTCGTACGGTCCTCCAGGTATTAGGGCATCGGCTGTGATGGCGGTGTCCCGGATACGTGACCGGTCGTCCTCTTTGATCGTGATGAACAGCGGGTCGTCCTTCAGCGTCAGTTTGAAAGCCTGGGGCTCGTTCTTGTCGGAAATGGTTACCACGATGCAATACGCCTGCAGGATGGCTTCCGGGACACGCTTCTTGGCCTGGTCCACGTTCATCATCAGGGCGGTCGCTCGCACGGGGTCGATCTTGACCTCCTTGCCGTCTTCCTTCTTGCCGAGCTTGTCCTGGACGTCCAGCCATGCCAGGTGCTCCCTGATTCGCCGGCGGGCGATCTCCATTCCGTCTTTCGAGGGACACGCCAGCACAACGGCATTACGGAACACGCGGGGCTTATTCGATCCCGTTGTCTCGTCCAGGTAACGCACGGCAACACTGCTCGGCTTGCCGGATTCGCATGCCGCCTGCGGTCCCAGCACGGCGTAGTGGAAGTCGCCGTCGTCTTCCACATCGCTGGGGTGTGCCGGTAGGTTGTGTACGCGCACGCCCAGGGCGGATGCCTCCTTCGTAAGCTGTTTGACCTTCTGTATTTCATCGAGCAGCGTGGCATCCACCATCTCGTCGGGGATGTTCCGGGCCGATTCCGCGTGCATCTGCGTCAGATTCGGCCGGTTGCCCAGCCGCCATGTCTTCGGCAGTTCGTTTCCCTCGATCGCGGTGTAGCGATCATCCAGCCAATGGCTCGTCTGTGCCCACCGCAGCAAACCCTTGCCCAGTTCGATCCGGTCGGGCCGGGTGGGACTGACCAGCAGCATGAGATCGCGCAACTGGGCGCTCTTCCCGATGGGCTGAGAGTGCAGGAACGTCGCGAACACGGCCTGTTCCACTTCCCGGTATTTGAGTCCCACGGAATCGGTCTGAATCTGCGCGGCACGTTCCATCTCGCTCTCGATGATAGGCGCCCAGTTCGGCTTCTTGCCTTCGTATTCCTCAGTTTCGGCAACCGTCACCAATTCCCTGGCAGCTTCCGACAGCCCCGCCTTGCCCGGTGCGCTCATGAAGACATTAGCCCCGACGAGCGGACTGTCGTCCCACTTCTCCGCTTCGCGCAGGGCCATGGCGAAGGTACGCAGGATACCGCGGGTCTTCTGGAACCGATCCAGGCTCGTCCATTTGGCATAGAACACGTCGGTCAAGTCCGGATGGAACGGATAGCTGGTCAGGAACCGCTGCTCGGCGGTCACGCCTGACTTGGCCGTTTGTTCGTCCAGGGCGATAACACCCTTGAGCGCGGCCACGACGTGCGGCTTGAAGGCGTCCTTGTCCATGATGGAATCCGGGGTGAAGAAGCGACGACGCAGAATCTCGGCCACGTCCTCTTTCTGGACCGGCTCGACCGTCTCTTCCCGCTCCCGCTGGAAGATGTCGTAGAGGCTGCTCTGAATCTTACGGCCCACCGTGTCGCTCTTCTCGGGATCGCTGGCCAGAAGGGAGGCCACGACGCAGCACCGATCCACTTTAGCCGCAGCCTGGGTCAGGTACTGGAAGAAATCCACCAGCCGGTCATGCCAAGCGCCGTCGAGCGCCACCATCTGCCGAGCGTACATGAGCACTTCATCAATCAGGATCAACGTAGCGAGCTTGTCCTTGGCCGGCGCGGACAGCACCTCCACGAGCAGCGGTTCGGCCGGTGGGGACGTGCGTTCTTCGACCTTGCCGCTGGCCGAAAGCGCCTTTAGGCCCCGGTCGCCATCCGCCTGATAGGCAAGCCAGCTCCACGGATACTTGAGCCAGCGCGTCTTCCCGTCAGGAGCACAGACCTCGATGCCCTTTTCGACATCCATCTTGTCGAAGCACATGGCTACCACGCGGGACCTCGGCAACTTGTGGTCGATCGTCTCTTTGAACTCTCGCACAGCGGCCAGGTCGGGCAGCTTGGCTGGGTCATTCGTCAGGTGGTAGAGGGTGATCAGCGCGTGCGTCTTGCCGCCGCCGTAGGTCAGTTCGAGTTGTCGGACCGCCTTGTCGTTCTCGCCGGCCAGCCGCAGTACAACGTCTTTGGCCAACTTGCGGAGGTTGTAGGTCGGGTACGTGAGCGCGAAGAACTGGTCGGGGCGCTCATACACAGGCCGCTTGCCGCTCTGCATTGCCACCTCGTAAAGGTCGGCGGCGAACATGTGCATGGCCAATTGGCCGGTCTTCAGATCGTCCCGCAGCTTCACTACCTGATGCCACGGCTTCCATGGTGTCTTGCTCATAAATGCTTCCTTTCCACCTTAATTGCACCATTCACGACGGAGTACGTCATCAGCGGTTCTTCGCCTTCCGTTCCGGTCAACAAGGGCTCAATGATGATCGGTAGACTCATGGATACACCACTGGTTGTTCCACGAGTTCATACGCTGTTGGATGCGTCCGCATCTGTGTGACAACCGCATGTGGATACAGATTGGCGACGACGGAACACACCCCCGCTACAGAATCGGATGGGAAGGCGCATCCGAGCACCACTTCTCTCACATCCTCAGCATCAAAGGGGTAGAAAGTGTGCTCACCATCCTTAACACAAACACTCCACGCCACGAGCATACGGATTTCATGCTCGTATGACCAATCTGTGGACTTGCGAGTGAGAACCGGAATGACGGGGTCGGTGTTCGCCATGTTCATCACCGGATGGTACTCCTGACGGTCATGGTCGTAGGACACCGGAAAGAAGCAACTGGGCGGTGCAAGCAACTGCTCGTCAAAACCGATGACCATCCCTGCGTGCGAATGAGCGTAGTGCGACCACATTAGCATCGAATCCCGTCGATCCGAGAAACAACAAACCGCGAAATGCCGTCCAGCAATCTCCCTGAAGTGTTCTGGCGAGAAGGCTGAACGATATGCCTGACGTGCGGCGACCTGGTTCTGCTGAAGCCAAAGGAGGAAGTCATTGAAAGCTCCGGTATTCGACATGTGCCACATGTCATAGAAATGATGTTGCGTTTGAGGGTCGTTTAGCTTCTGATCAATCTGCGCGTCAGTCACAGAAGGCGAGATGCGCGGAAGGAATTCAAACGGGTCGTTGTACTTGGTTGGGTGGTTGACCTTCAAACGGCGACATCCAAGCGTCTGCATGCCGTGTCCTGTGTACTTGTAGATCATGGTGTAACCTCCGTTACTTGAACAGTTTCTCTTGCCTATCTTCCACCACCGCGCCCTTGCCCTGGATCTGATTGCTGATGCTCTCCAGCAGCGAGCGTTCCTCGGTGCCTTCCTCAGCCAGTTCGATAATCGCCTGGAGAACGCGACGGAAGAGTTCGTTGCCACGCAGGGCATTGTCGTCCAGGTAGGCATCCACCTTCTGCACGTCACCTTCGGTCCATAGGTGCATCAGCCGGTGGATGCGATCAATGATGGGGACCTCCCGACCGCCCGGCGCCTCGATGCCGAGGTTCTTGGCCTTACGCTGGGTCCATGTCCGCAGCCGGACTTCGCTACCAGACCCTGCCGATTCTTCCCCTTCGCCCTCATTGTCGTCCACCCTTTCGGCAGCTTCCGTATCTTTCTTCTCCGCTGCGCTCATCGTCAGTCCCCACATCTGCGCCAGATCGTGATCCGACACACCGCAGGACAGCGCATACAGAATGCACGCCCCCGCCGGCGCGGGGTCCATCTTGAAATCGTTCCGATGCAGGAGGTAGTAGGCCGTCACGCCGTCCAGCTTGTCGGCCAACTGCATGTCGGACTTCTCGCCGCGCGAAAGCACGCGGCCTACCACAAAATCGATTACAATGCGGCGCACATGGGACAGGAACTCCGACACCGTCATCGTAGGGTTCTCCGGCTTATCGGTCTTCACCACCGGATACTTGCTGTACGCCTCCAGCGCCGGCCCGAGTGCGGCCCACACAAAGTCCGGCCCGCGAATCCCCGCATCCCAGAACTCAGTCAGCCGCTGCCCGATGTTCGCCTGCATTTCCTTGAGGACCTCATTACGCCAGCCCGGTCGGGAAGGTGGGCGTTTTCGGCAGACCATCCAGACAGAAGAGGAAAGCGCCGCAGATGAAAGCGAGCGAGTCCTGGCGGCCCTTTCAGTAAAGATAGGCCACGATCCATCGACAACAAAACCCGCCCGGATGATCGCAGCCAGCAGGGTCTCCCACGCTTTGGGATCCTTATGGGCAAAGACAACTACAAAGCGACCCTCCGGGCGCAGTGACTGAGCACAGATCGCGAACACCTTGGCCATCGAATCTTCATAGTTCTGTCGCGAACTTGCTTTGTCCCCTCCGAATCGAGTTGCATCGTCCACGATCTCGCCATCCGCGGTGTCGGAGTTCCACTTCGGCGTCTCTGTTCCTTCGAGATTGCCGACGCAATCCGGCAGGAATGCGGCGGATGACCGTCGCAGCCAAGTAAAGAAGAAATCCATCAGTACCGCGTATCCTATGGCATCGTAGTAGGGAGGGTCAGTCATGATGAGGTCAAACTGCTCTCCCGACGAGACCAGGGCACTGCGCTTTCGGACACTTGGCGGCATAGCCTTGTCAAATGTTGACAACTCGGCATCAAGGAAGCGGGCTATCCAATCGACGTTCGCAAGGTAGTTCCCACAAGTGGATGAGCAGGGGTTAACTTCCGCGAAGTCCCAGACGAACGGCAGGGCAAACCGTGTAAATGTACTTCGCGTTGCCTCCACACCATTACGCCAAGAGCAGACGCTACTGATCGAGTCGGCGAGACGATCAAGAGTAAGCGCAAGGTACGGGAGCACCTCTGGCAAGATACTCTCGTGTGTGGAGGCAGACTTGCTTGCGTTGAGGAGCGTTCCCAAGGCAACCAGTGCCCGTGGTGTGTATAGGTGCATGAACTCAGTTGCGCCGTATTGCACGCACCACGTGTTGCGCTTTGCATCCTCGACTATGCGCTCTTTGGGCAAGCCAAAGGGAACATGACGAAAGACGATCTCAAGCTGCTTTGCTGCTTCCTGCGTGAGCCGATTCTCCAACTCGGTCGGCCTCCGGTACTCTTTGCCATTCAGTCCATCAGCCACAACTGCCGTGATGGCCTGTCCCAGCAATCCCGCTCTTCCCTCCAGGCGAATGTCTTCCATCGTGACGATTGAAGGACAGCACGGACACTTAGCCCCGGCCCGCGACATTGTGCCCGCGCCAGTATCCTTGCCGACCGATCTCGGGTTCTCCTCGATACCAAACAGCACCCCCGTATGATCTGTGTCTGGCTCCATCGTCAGCAGGACGCGTTTCTTGTCCTTCTTACAGAGCCAGCGTGTCTTAAGCAACGGGATCGTGGCGCGGCAGTTCTTGCACTTCACCGTGCGGGCCCACAGGTAGGCGACGGTCGGTTTGGCCACCCAGCGAGGTTTGGTCTTGTCGCGCAAGTAGTCGTCCGTGAAACTGCCGTTCAGCTTATCCATGTCTAGCGTGCCATCGTCCTTGACCGGCACCAAGCGCATGGTCTGCTTCTCGTAAGACCGCATGCCCTCTTTCAACGGCTGGAAGTCGGCGTAAGTGGGGTAGTGCGGTGCCAGTTCGCGCCGTGCCTGATCGAACACCCACTGTCCCCACGCCCGGACGTGCCAAGCAAGGTCCGCTTCGATCGTTACATCGGTACGGGCCATGCCGGGTAGATGCTGGTCGGTGGTCTTCTCATGGCCCAGTGTCTCCAACTCCTTGGCAATGTCCTTCTTCGACAGGCCCTTGGACTCGAAGAACGCTGCCATGAACTCCCGGTTCTTGAGGATGAAGTCCGGCAGGGGTCGGGTTTGGCCAGCGAACTTCTGCGGGTATTCCAGCGTACACTTGAGAAGAAACCAGGCGACTGGGTTGATGTCGGAAGCAGTCACCTCGCACCCGAGCCGCATGGCCTCCAGCGGGATCGCGCCGCCGCCGGCGAAGGGGTCCAGCACCTTCGGAGCCCGGCCGCCGTATGCCTTGCGGATCTCCTGCCGAAACCACTCCAGCGTGTCCTTATTCTCCGTTTCCCGCTTCCAGTGCAGGATACCACCCTCGGTCTCCTCGGTAACGCGCTCGACGATCTGGCCATTCGGCAGTTTCTTCTTCTCCCGCTTCTCGACCACCTTGCCCGCGAACTTCTCGCACAATTCCTTCCGCTTTTCCGGCGTGCCGGGATCGGGCAGCAGCGTCGCGATCAACGCCGCCCGGCAAGCCGCCAACGGCCGCCGTGCCGGCCAGATATGCAGCGTCGAGATGTGCCCATGCCGGACGTTCTTCTCATGGACACTGTCCATGGACGTCTGTTTCAGCGGAAAGGCACGTTCAATGAGTCTGGGTTGGTCGGTCATGGGATTAGGAAGTTGAACCACGGAATACACGGAAAAGCACGGAAAGTCACAGGGCGAACCTCTCGTATTCAAGTTTTGGGTGATGGCCGAAGTTGACCAGAAGGCCGACACGCATCCCGGTTGCCTTCAGGTGGTTCTCCTCTTCGTACAACAGATTTCCCATTTCCGTGTCCTTCCGTGTATTCCGTGGTTACACTCCGCGTCTTTCTTCTCCGGACTCCTCACGGTCATACGGTCTTCCTTGGAATGCGTGCCGTAAAGAGGTTGCGGTCATGGTCTGATTCAAACTCGATGTCCGGCGTTAAGGCGAGTGCACGGAGAATACCCGTGCCGATGCCGCGGTAGGGCAGTTCGCCTCCTTTGGTCGCGAATGAAGCGACCAAGGGGTTCCGTATGACCGAAACGCCGTTGCGGATGTTCTCGATGGTCAGGTTGTTCGGCAACGCCCCGGGGCTGATCAGCTCGACCCGGTTGTCGAAAATCATCACTCGCCAGGGCGCGGAGATGAAGTAGTCGCGGTGCAGGAGCATATTGACGACGAGTTCCTCCAAGGCGGGAACGGGAAGTTCCAGGTCCCCCTCGGTGTTGAACCCCTTCCCGCCCTGCAAGCGGCGAAGATTGCGGGTCAAGAAGGACATCGTGCCCTTGTGCATGTCCCGCAAGCATCCGCCGATATCTTCGCTGTCGCGATACTTGTCTCCTGCCGGATCGTTGCCGACAAAGGAAACGGCTTTGACAAGGAAAGCCGGGCGAGACCGTTGCGGGTTGCGTCCGAACAGAAGCAAACCGGCAAGATTGAGATTCGCCTCCCGCGCAAGACCGAGATTGTTCAGCAACTGACCGACCGAAATCCCGTCCCTGTCGAGGGCCACGTCTAGTGTCTCTCCATATTGCTTCGCAAAGAACTCGCCGAGGTGATCCATGTTCAAAGTGGTAGTTGTGGCACCCTCGACAGGAACCTCGTCGGCAAGAACCAGACCTGCCCCTTGGAACATCCGCTGGATTTCTTCGCGCGACGTTACCCGGCGCTTGTCGGAGCTGGATTTCACCCAGAAGACCCCATTGTTGTCGGCATACGGTTTGGATATGCCTTCCGACACCGTGACGACCATGACCACTTGGCCGTCTGCGGTGGCCATATTCTCGCTGTACGGATTCACCGCTGGACGCACGAGATTGGTCGCTGCATTCGAGACGAGTTGGTTAACACGACGAATGTCATCCGGGGAAAGTCCAACAATCTCGCCTCGGTCGCCGACCCCAACAAGAATCTGCCCGCCCTTGCTGTTGGAGAAGGCGACGATGTCGCCGGCAACCGACTCGGCGTTCGTCAAGTTCCGCTTGAACTGCGTCCGACTGTCTTCGCCTCGCGCAATGATTTCGATAAGTTCTATTGCTTCCATAGCTCGTATATCTCCTCTCGGCGTGCGAAGACCTCGTAACCGCCCTCTATGATTGAAACAATGGCCCTCTGATAGGCCGCTTCAGACTTGATTGTCAACCGCAGATCCTTTCGATGATTTGATTGCAAGCCCGAGTACGCGTGCCAGTTCTTCGCGGGCGCCATGGGATTCGACCGGATCAACTCGACACTCTTCATCCCAATTTTCACCCTAGTTTTCTTGCCAGTTTCCATCTTAGTTTTCACCCCAGTGTCCACCCCAGTTTTCTGGGCAGGCGCCGCATTCAAAACCCCGCCGAATTTGGCCGTGTTTCCGACTATGGGGTGTCGACACGTCATGTCATCCCGCTCTCGGTTGATCGAGCCAGCGTTTGCCGCCCTGTGGCGGTGATGCGATACCGTTGGTTCTTGCTTCTTGGTTTGTCGGGAATGGTTAACTCCAGGAACCCGACGGCTCGCATTCTGGCGAGCGCTTTCTTGAGGTTGCCGGTGCGATTGCCATATCCGAGCAACGTCAACAAGGATGGACCGCTTTGTTGTCGCTCCGCGCAGGCAGAAAGAATCTTCCGCTCAATCTCGTTGAGGCGATCATGGGCCTCGTCATGGGCCTCGTCATGGGCCTCGCCATGGGCCTCGTCATGGGCCTTGGCTTCCGCCGCCCCGCCGAACATGGCCTTGACCAAATCGGATGCCATGTCCACTTCCTTGTCCAAGCCCGGGATGAAGAACTCAAAGGCTTTCCACGATCTGTCGTTCTTGTACGTGGGCGATGGATGGCCCAATTTCCGCCATGCCTCGCGCATCATGCGCAAGCCCGTGCCCGCCTGCTCGCACATGGCAATCCGCCGCATAGCCATGGCGATGGAGGGGTTGCGGACTTCCTTCTCGCCGGGTTCCCAGAGGCGGGAGTCGTCGCCGAATACGTCGCCCGGATTCCAGAGATGGATGCCATTGCGAAAGAACTTGATGACGGCCTTGCGGGAGTGGTCGCCGTAGTCCTGGTGGATCAGCAGGTTGACCGCCGCCTCACGGAAGACCCGGAAGCCGGGCGGATCGTCGCGCCGGCCAAACGTCACGGGGTCAATGTCCCGGAACGGTTTGGGCATAAAGAACCGGTACTTGCTGACCAATTGCTCCCACGCCTGGATGATGTTGTCCTCGCAGACGATTCGATCAATCCAACGCGTCTCCGGTAAAGCATCCCCAGTGGAATAACCGAGGAATTGGACATCCAGTGTCGGACGGGGAATGAGTTGATGAACTGCCAGGCCCGAGCCGAAAAGCATGACAGTCGCCCGGGTGGGGAGGAACCGCCTGCCATCCTTCAACAGGAATCCCCAGTGGTAAAGGAAATCCCGGTCCGACTGTTGCGGATCAAAGCCGGTGTTGGCTTGATGAAAGCGGTCCCGATACCAGCGCAGACTGCTCGGATCTAACACATCCTTGATCGGAACTTTCTCGAAAGGCTGGCTGTCCCACCGGTCGGCGGTCGCGTCCCGCAGCATTCGCTCGATATCCTGCATTTGGGCCTTGTAGTCGCCGCCGCCCTTCCGCAGGAAGGTCCGTCGGATGTCGCCGTCGAGATAGACCGGCTTGCGCGTACGCTGGTTCTCGGCGACTTGAAAAACTAAGATCGTCTTGCCGTCAACGTCCAGTTTCTGTTCGTTTACCAGCACATCATGATTGATCTTGGCGTCAGCGTGCAGGACCGAGAGAAAATCGTTCTGAACTTTGTCCGGTCTTTCGACGCCGACGATCTGGAAGGCGTCACCGTGATGGGCAACGCCAAACACCAAGCGTCCGCCGTGGGTGTTGGCGAAGGCGGAAACAGTCTCAAAGGCGGACTTTGGAACGTCCGTGCGAGCTTCCTTGAATTCGACGTCGATCCATTCGCCTGCCTTGAGCAATGCGTTCAGTTCCACCTGTTTCATATGGACACCTCCGACCGTTCGGCCGCGCCGACAATCTCCCGCCTGCTGATCCGCATCGTCCCCGTCGCCTTGGCCAGCAGGCGCCCGAAGGGATCGGGTACCCGCACGAGTTCAGGGTTGGCGGTGGCGCAATGGTACACGACGTACAACCAGTATTCCTGTCTCAGATTCGCGGCCTTGGCCCACTCGTTGTCCTTCACCTCAATTTCGCCGGTCGTGGCCAAACCCTTGACCTCGATGGCCCGGCGCTGGCCATCCGACCGGGCGGACAGGATGTCGAACCCTGGATACGCAGTGAGGTCGGCCGCCAAGGCGCGGTCCGGGGTGTGAACAAACGTCACCTTGGCGTCGGCCGTTTCCTCCCACGCCCTGACGATTTCCATGGCGATACGCTCGGTGTCGGCGTCCTGCTTCTTCTTGGCCTCTGGATCGGCGGAAGGGACCACCAGCGCGTGGGCGAGGAACCGCACGTCGCCGCCGACGATGAGTTCGGGCAGGCGCTTCTGCATGGCGATCGCCTGCGTCCGATGCTCGGCAAGCTCCTTCTGTCGGCCCTTGATCCGCTCGACTTCTCGGGTTGCCGCCGCATCGCCGTCGCGGGCTTTCTTTGCCCATGCGGCGCGGGCCTCGGCAAGTTCCGCTTCCTCGAACGCGAAGCCACGTCGGACGAACTCTTCCCGCTGGGGCAGATCGCTCAGAATCGCCTTCCTGTGCTGGGCGGCCAGATCGGCAAGGACGTGATCCTGCAGGTACTGTTCGGCATGGCGCTTACGTTCCACGGCGGCCATGGCCAGGGTCTGGGCCTCGGGCGGCAGGCCGTGGGCCTTCTGGAGCAGAAGCATGTGTTCGACAGATACCACTTCCATCTCGCCCGTGGCCGACTGCCGCAAGCCGATCAACTTGGTTTCGAGCGTATCGGGCGCTGCCAGTTCGGAGAAAACGGGATCGGCCGCCCGCTGCACCTCAACGCGGGCAACATGGAACAAGTACGGGGCCGATGCCGATGGATCGAGGAGGACGGTGCCACGGAGTGCGACGCTGCCGAGTTTGTCGGCTGCCAGCGCTCGGAGGGCCTCGAACACGGGCTCGCCAGGATGCACCCAATGGACGCCATCCTGCGACGGCGGCCGAAGCACTGAGCATACGGACCCACCATCGCCAGAGGTGTCCTCCAAGGCGCTGAGCATGGGGTCGAGGGCGTGGGGCTGGAGTGGTTTGAGTTCGAATGTGGCGTCGAAGCTGCCGTCAATACCGATGCCGACCAGCGGCAGTACCCGCCCCATGTAGCGGCGTACATAGCCGGGCATGAGGCGGATCAACGCGGCACGTTCCATGTCTTCCCGAATGCGGGGAAGTTCCTTCTTCACGTCACCGCCTGCGCCGTAGATCTGCTTCTCCTGCGCGGCGATGGCCTTGACCTGCTCGACGGTAAGACGACCGGCCAGTTCTTGGGCCACATCATCGGCCGACTTCTCCAGCGTCATCTGCATGTAGTCCTTGATGGACACGTCCTGGAACAGCATGCCAATCACATCGAAAACCTTGTCCGACTTCAGTTCCTTGCGAATGATTTCCAGCTTTTTCAGCAGCGTTTCCAGCACCTTTCCTTCGCGGGTGCCCGTGGCCAGCAGGTTCAGGATGATGACCGTGGACGCTTTCTGGCCGTACCGATGGATGCGGCCCATGCGCTGTTCCAGCCGCGCCGGATTCCAGGGCACGTCCCAGTTGACCATGATCCAGCAGAACTGGAGATTGATGCCTTCGCCGGCGGCGTCGGTTGCCACGAGGATGCGGGCGCCGCCATCCTCGATGGGAGCCCGGAAGTGCTCCACCTGGCGTTCGCGCTCCTTGTAGTGCATCCCGCCGTGAATCTGAGCGACCTGGCCGGTGTAGCCGAGGTTTTCCAGCCGCTGCACGAGGAAGACAAGCGTGTCGCGGTGCTCGGTGAATACGAGCAGCTTCTCTTTCGCGTAAGTCGGGTCGGTGATGATCTCCTTCAGCCGGTCGAACTTGGACTCCGTGCGCGTGATGTAGAGCCGCTCCGCCAAGTTCTTGAGTTCGTTCACCCGGTCGCGTTCAAGTTGGAGGTCGGCAAGTGACGTGACAATGACGCCCTGGAGGAGTTCGTCCTCGTCGCGTTCGTTTTCCTCCTTGCCGTCAGCTTCCGATTCCTCGTCGGCGGTCTTGGAATCGAGCACGTCCTCACGGGTGCCGATCTGTCGCTGCATGGCCAGCAACTGCTCAAGGGTGAGGCGGCCGGTGTTGACGGCCGTAATGAGGTCGTCGAGCTTGGTCAATCGGCGCTTGAGCGATGTCAGCAGGGCGTAGGTCGAACTGGCCAAGCGCCTCTGGAACACACCCATGGCGAGGCGGGCGGCGGACTGGTTGAGCAACTTCGTCTTATTGTAGAGATTGCGGAGGTAGTCGGTGGTCTCGTCGTACAGCCGCTGTTCGCTCAGCTCGCCCTGCGTGAGTTGGTACGAGAGCGTGGCCGATTCGCGCTTGGGATAGAGCGGCGTTCCGGCCAGCGTCAGCATCTCCTCCTTGGTCCGGCGAACGAAATGCCGGGCGCGGGCATCGGCAGGGAACGCCTTGAACGCTTCGGGAGTGGACAGGATTGTGGGCTCCAAAAGCCGCCACAGCGCGTAGTACGGGTAGTCCTTGCCCATGTGGGGTGTCGCCGTAAGCAGCAGCAGATGGCGCACGGACCACGGCAAACGCCAGATGCGGTCGTGCGTCGGCACCCCGGCGAGCGCTTCGGCCAGCCGGTAACGGTCGGTCTTCTTGACGCGCAGATCCTGAGCACGGGACGCCGAGAGCTTGTGCGCCTCGTCGAAGATCACCAGATCGTAGGCTGGAACTTCAGGCGAGCGCAGGCAGGCGAGCATCCGCTCCCCGCAAAGGGTATCGACGCTCACGATCACCCGGTCGCTGCCGGCCCCGGTGAACGGGTTGCCGGCCTTGACGTCCGGCCCTGACAAGATGCGGAAGGAGAGCCCGAACAGGACGCGGAGTTCGCGTTCCCAGTTCCCGACCAGACCTGCGGGGGGAACAATGAGGATGCGACGGATGAGCCGGCGGGACAGCATCTCCCGCATGTATAGACCGGACATGATTGTTTTCCCGGCGCCGGCATCGTCGGCCAGCAGGAAGCGGAGGCGCGGCTGTTTCAGCATGCAATCGTAGACAGCGATCCGTTGGTGGGGCAGCGGGTCGATGCGGGAAATCTCGGTGGCGAAGGACGGATTGTAGAGGTGACCGTAGGAAAGGCGTTCGCCCTCGACGAGCGCCGTTACGACCTCCGCCGCGCCAGTGAAGTCGAGCGGGGGCGGCGTGCTGGCACCGTAAGCCGCGGGGGATTCCAGGACTTTACTCGCCGCTGAGGCGGGGGCTAAACCGTCATCTTGGAGCCGTTCGATCTGTGCCCAGGACAGTTTGGACGGCTTGGACTGCTCGTTCTCCCAGCGGTTCACAGTAGCGAACGAAACACCAAGCCGCTGGGCAAGTTGGACTTGAGTAAGGCCCAACTTCGCCCTGATCGCCTTGATCTTGCCAGGATATTCGCGCGTTCTTGTCATCTGTTTCGGGATGGCAAAAATAATCACCACGTCCAAACAGGAATATAACAAATGCGATATGATCTGCAAGTGCTTGTTTAGCGTCGATCGCCCTAACTTCTCAGCGCGGTCTTCCCATGGCCTGCCGGCGCGGACCTCGTTTAGATTGAAGCGCGCGCCCTGATTGTCGGAGGGGTTGATCCAGAGCATGCGGGTGAATACGGTGGCGTTTTTGTCGAAAGGCATTGATCTTGTGCAACGGTTTTGGGGCGAGCGTCTTCGATTTTGTTTTCACGCTTCAACCCTTTTGTCCGCTCGTGCCATGATCGTTATTCCCGGCAGTGAGCGCATTTCGGACTGGCCGGCGCACAGGCAGGCTCCGAAAATGAAAATGCACCCGGAAACATAAATCCACAGCAGCAACGCCATGATCCCGCCAAACGCCCCGTAGACCGCGTTCAACGTGGCGAAGTCCTTCAGGTAGATTACGAACAGACTTTCGCCAGCTCGCAAAAGAACCGTGACGCACAGGGCGGCGACCCAGACTTCGGAAAAACTCGTGGGCCGGCGTGGAGCGAGTCTGTAAAACAGGCTCAGACCTAAGAACACCACCACCAACGGGATTACAAAGCTTCCCAGGCTGTACATCCAGGGACCGAACTTATGCACTGTAAACAGCGAGCCCTTCGCCATTCCCATCAGCACCGGCACCATCATGCCCAGGAGAATCGCACCCGTCGTGATCTCGAGCAGCACCAGACTATGCAGCGGCAGCCGCCACCAATTATGCACCTCGGTGCCCCAGGCGCGGTTGGTCGCACAAATGAGAGTGGTGAAACATTGCAGGGCGACCCAGGCCAGGATTAAAAACGCGACCGCACCCGCCTGCCCGCGCGATTTGACCACCCCGGCGATGGTGTCAAAAATGTAGCTCTGCATTTCGCCGCTGATCGGAAAATAGCTTTCCATGTAGGCAATGATCTCTTTTCCAGCCCGGTTCCGGTCAACAAAGGACGAGGTAATCGTGACTAGCAGAATCATCAAAGGAAACAGCGAGAAGAACGCATTGAAGGCGAAGGCTCCCGCCCACTGTGTCCCGTCAATCTGCAAGAACTTTTTGACGGCGAGGCAAAAAATCGCCCAGCCCTGGCGCGTCCCGTGACCAAACCGGCCGGGCTTGCTTAGGAACCCTACGGGCCGCAGGCATACCGCGCCGGCGACCATTATTGAGCCCTGCTTGGGCGATGGTTCATTTGGTGTTGCCCCACTTCCAGTTTCGAATTTCCGGCATGTCCTGGCCGTATTTGGCGATGTACTGCTTGTGCTCGATCAGCTTGTCCCGGAGTTGCTGTTTCAGGCGGAGGCCCTGGGCGCCGGTCTGCGGCAGGCGGTCGAGGGTGTCGATAACCAGGTGGAAGCGGTCCAAATCGTTCAGCACCGTCATGTCGAAGGGCGTGGTGATGGTGCCCTCTTCCTTGTAGCCGCGGACGTGGATGTTGCCGTGGTTGGCGCGGCGGTAGGTCAGCCGGTGGATCAACCATGGGTAGGCATGGAAGGCAAAAATGACCGGTTTGTCCTTGGTGAAGATCTCGTCGAAATCCATGTCGCTCAATCCGTGCGGGTGCTCGGTTTGCGGCTGCAGCTTCATGAGGTCCACGACGTTGACCACCCGGATTTTCAGGTCGGGCAGATGTTCGCGCATAATGGAGACGGCGGCGAGCGTCTCCAGCGTGGGTACGTCACCGCAGCAGGCCATGACCACGTCGGGCGCAACGCCTTGGTCGTTGCTTGCCCACTGCCAGATGCCGAGGCCATCGGCGCAGTGCTTGACGGCGGCGTCCATCGTCAGCCACTGCGGCGCCGGGTGTTTACCGGCGATCACGACATTGACGTAATGGCGGCTGCGCAGGCAGTGGTCCATGACGGATAGCAGGCAGTTGGCGTCTGGCGGAAGGTAAACCCGCACAACCTCGGACTTCTTGTTCACGACATGGTCTATGAAACCGGGATCCTGATGCGTAAAGCCGTTGTGATCCTGGCGCCAGACATGCGAGGCCAACAGGTAGTTCAGCGAGGCGATCTTTCGCCGCCACGGCAGATGCGAAGTGACCTTCAGCCACTTGGCGTGCTGGTTGAACATCGAATCGACGATGTGGATGAACGCCTCGTAGCAGTTGAAGAGTCCATGCCGTCCGGTGAGCAGGTAGCCTTCGAGCCAGCCTTCACATTGGTGTTCGCTGAGCATCGAGTCCACCACGCGTCCCGTGGGTGCGAGAAACTCGTCGTCCGGCACGGTCGCGGCGTCCCACTGGCGTTGAGTTGTTTCGAAGAGAGCGGCCAAACCGTTGGAGAGCGTCTCGTCCGGGCCGAAAACCCGGAAATTCCGCTGTTCCTGGTTCAACTTCGCAACGTCGCGCAAAAAGGGTCCGAGCACACGTGTGTCGCCGATGCCGTGCGCCCCTGGCTCGGGCACGTCCGCTGCGTAGTCGCGGAAATCCGGCATCCGCAGGTCGCGGAGCAGAATGCCGCCGTTGGCGTGGGGATTTGCGCCCATACGGCGTTCGCCCTTGGGCGCCAGTTCGGCCAGTTTCGGTTTCAGGCGGCCCTGCTCATCGAAGAGTTCCTCCGGCCGGTAGCTCCTCAGCCAGTCTTCCAACAGCTTGAGGTGTTCGGGATGGGTGGCCGGATCGGAGAGTGGAACCTGATGCGCACGGAACGTGCCTTCAACCTGCAACCCGTCCACCATCTTCGGCCCCGTCCAGCCCTTGGGTGATTTCAGGACGATCATCGGCCAGCGCGGACGCATGAGATCGCCATGCGCGCGAGCGTTCTCCTGGATTTGTTTGATCTGCTCCACCGCCTTGTCGAGCGTCGCGGCCATGGCCTCATGCATCGGTTCGGGCTCATGACCCTCCACGAAGTACGGCGTCCACCCGTAGCCGCGGAGCAACTGTTCCAACTCCTCATGCTCGATACGGGCCAGGATGGTCGGATTGGAGATCTTATAGCCGTTGAGATGCAGGATCGGCAGCACCGCGCCGTCGGTGGCCGGATTGAGAAACTTGTTGGAATGCCACGCCGTGGCCAGCGGACCCGTTTCCGCCTCGCCATCGCCGACGACACAGGCGACGATAAGACTGGGATTGTCGAAAACCGCCCCGAACGAATGGCTGAGCGAATAGCCCAGTTCGCCGCCTTCGTGGATCGAGCCCGGGCACTCCGGCGATGCATGGCTGGGAATTCCCCCGGGAAACGAAAACTGAAGAAATAGTTTCCTCAACCCGGCCTCATTCCGGCCGATGTTGGGATAGATCTCGCTGTAAGTGCCCTCAAGGTACGTGTTGCCCACGACGGCCGGGCCGCCGTGCCCGGGGCCGGAGACGTAAATCATGTCCAGGTCGTATTTCTTGATGACGCGGTTCAAGTGCATGTAGATGAAGTTCTGTCCGGGGGTCGTGCCCCAGTGCCCCAGCAGCATATGCTTCACATCCGCGAGCGTCAGCGGCCGCTTCAGCAGCGGATTGTCGTAGAGATAAATCTGGCCGACCGCCAGATAGTTGGCGGCGCGCCAGTAGGCGTCCATCCTGCCGAGCAGTTCCGGGGTGAGCGCGGTGGGTTTCATCTCCTCAAAAGATAAGCGCATGGGCCGCGCCGCGGCCATGGGGTATAACCCTACTGCGGGTGCAGCGCCGGATTGATCCGGCGCCACAGGGGCAGGAGGATCGCCGTCGTCGCCAATCCCGCCAGAACGTCGATCGCGTAGTGGTAGCGGCAGTAGACGGTCGCCGTGATCAGGCTGATCACGAGTGGCCCCACGACCCAGGCAGCGGAACGCGCGTAGCGCACGGTGTAGTATAGAACGAGCGAGGCGATGGCCACGTGAGAACTTGGAAACGCGGCGCCCTCGGTTTCAAGATGCCGGTAAATCCAGGCCATGGCCGCCGTGAACGGCAGCGAGGCGCTTTCCGGAGCGTCGCCAAGTCCGAAGCTGACCGCGCCCCTGACCGGCAGGATGATATACGTCAGGAGACAGACATACATCGTGGCGCAGAGCGAAAACATGTAATCGAGAAACGCCGGCTTCTCCCGGCGGAGGTAAAGGAAGGCGCCAAGTCCCGGGAACAGCAGGTAGTACGTCGCATAGGCGAAGTGCATGTATTCCGCAATCCAGTTCTGCGAAAACCTCTGGGCGAAAACAACCGCAGGTTGAAATCCAAAGATATTTTCTTCGATCCGGATAAACAACGGGTCGAGGAAGTCCGGAAACACGATATGATTGATGCTTCCGATCTGTATATACATGGGTAGGAAGAAACCCAGCGGGGCCAGGTTCCGGACCAGTCTGGGGACGAGAGCGGCACGATCCCCGACGACAAGTGCGAGCAGAAGAACGACGGCAATCGCGATGATGTTCGGCAGTATTAGCAGATGCCATTGGGGAATACGCGAGTGAAACAGTAGCACGAACGCCAGGACCACACCATTGTAGGCGAACGTGCAATGGTCAACGATGTTGAGCGACCGGTCCTTCATAGCCAGTTGTGCTCCGTGTACCAGCGGCAGGTTTCCGCAATGCCTTGCGCCAGGTTGTACTTTGGGGCGAAGCCAAGTTCCGTGCGGAGCCTGGCCGACGAGCAGGTCCAGGAAGGTTGTAAGAAATCCTTAAGCCTGTCGCGGTCGAAAAACGTCGGTTTCCCCTTGCATCTTGCGGCACATCCAATAACGGTGGCTGCCAGCTTGGCCAGCATGAGCGGTATTCGGACGCGCACGGGCGACGTATGCATGGATTGGCCGATGGCGGCCGTGACTTCCCGCCACGCGTGAGGGTGACCGTCTTCCAATAGGTACTCTTTGCCTGCAGCCTTCTCGCTTTCCAGACAAGCGAGAACCGCGCGCGCCAGATCTTTTGCGTAGATCAGGGAAACCCAGCGCTCTTCCCGACCGATCGCCGGTGCGAGCCCCCGTTTCGCGCAGGTAAAAAGCCCTAAGAAAGCCCTGTCGAACGGCCCATACACGGCCGGCGGAATGAGTATGACTACGGGGAGTCTGTCCATGTGGGCTTCGGCGATACGCTGCCCTGCCAACTTGCTGCTGCCGTAGTTGCTGACGGGATGCCGTTCCTGCCCTTCCTGCACAGGTATGCCTGCGGCAGACGGTCCCAAAGCGGCCAGACTGCCGATATGCACGATCCGTCGTACGGCCGGATTCTTCGCCAAACAGGCGCGGTAGAGGTTGCTGCAACCGTCCACATTGAAGCGCCAGTAGTCCTTAACGGATAAAGCCCTGGTGACGCCTGCGCAGTGTACGACGCCGTCCATTCCCTCCACGGCGCTTTCCAAGGACGCCGGCGAGGTTATATCCCCCGACACGAATTCCGGCGACCATTCCCTGATGAAGTCCAACCGACTGCTCTGGCGAACCAGACACCGTGGCCGGATACCGTTTCGCGCGAGGGCTTCGACGACGTGCCCACCCACGAATCCGGACGCGCCCGTGACGAGAACCGTTTTCATAGACCGAGACCATAGAGTCTGTAGCGTTTGTAAAGCCTTAACCCAAGATTCCGCAGCGCATTGTTCATGGCGGCATTGTCTTCGAGAATCCACGACATTTCGCCCCGCGGCATGCCTTTGGCAGTCGAGCGTTTCCAGGTTTCGTAATAGAAGCTGCTGTCAATCCCGCGGTGGCGGAACTGCTTGAGTATGCCGGTCGTGACGACGCGGATCATGTCGATTTTGCGCCGGTACCACAAAAGCTTCAGGATTCCGAAGGGGAAGAGCCGCCCATTGAGTTTAATCAGCACCTGGTTGAAATCGGGCAGTGCCAGCGAAAACCCCGCCACTTCGCCGCCGACCGTCGCGATCAGAAAAAGGTCGGGATCGACCGCGCCTTTGAACTGGGCGACCAAGTAGTCGAACTCCTTCCTGGTCATGGCGACCGCCCCCCAATTATCCTCCCAGGCCTGCGTATAGACCCGGTAAACCGCGTCGATTTCCTCGTCGAACCGGCGCAGGTCGATCGGACGCACTTGGAACTTGTAGCGCCGCCGGCACAGTTCGATGCCGCGCGCGACTCGCTCCGGCAGCCGTTGTTCGCGTGTGTCGCCGTAATAGGCATAGAGATCCATCGTTTTTCGAAAGCCGCGGGCTTCGACAAGTTCAGGGTAGTAGGCGGGATTGAACGGCATCATGATCGCCGGCGGCGAGTCGAAGCCCTCGATCAGGAGGCCGATATCGTCGTTGACCGACATGTTTTCGGGGCCGCGCATGATCGTCATGCCGCGCGACCTGAGGAAATCGGCCGCGGCGCCAAAAAGGGCGTCTGCCGCCTGGCGATCGTTCTCGCACTCGAAAAGGCCGAAAAAGCCGGCCTTCTCGCCGTGCAATTCGACGTGCCTGCGGTTCACGATGGCGGCGATTCTTCCGCAAATCCTGCCGGACCTGTCCGAGGCCAGCATAAACTTCACTTCGGCATGCTCAAAAAATGGATTTTTTCGCCGGTCGAGGAAAGAGCGATACTCCGAAATCAGCGGCGGAACCCAGTTCTGGTTGTGGCGATAGATCTTCCATGGGAATCGGATAAACCGGGCCATGTCTCCGCCTGTGACGACCTCGCTGATAATCATGTTTAACCTGATAAATTTAGAGCCCTGCCGACCTTCTCGAATTTTTCGAGCGCCACGTCAATTTGGGCGAAAGTGTGGGTTGCCATAAGGCTGACGCGCAGCAGCGCGTGGCCCGGTTCCACGGCCGGAGCGACGACGGGGTTGACGAACACGCCCTCCTCCTGGAGCAGCCGGCAGGCCTTGAAACACACCAGGTTGTCTCCGATGCCAACCGGCAGGATCGGCGTAACCGAGTTTCCCAGCGAGAACCCCATGCCACGCAGTCCATCCGCCATGCGGTGCGTGTTAGCCCAGAGGGCGCGGATTCTTTCCGGTTCCGCTTGAATGATCTCTAGGGCCGCCATGACCGCCGCCACGTTCGAAGGCGGCATGCTTGCGCTGAAGATCAGCGCGCGGGAATTGTGCTTGAGATATTTGATCGTTGCCGCATCGGCCGCCACGAAGCCGCCCAGCGAAGCCAGCGACTTGCTGAAAGTTCCCATGATGAAGTCCACGCTGTCGGTCAGTCCGAAATGCGACGCCGTGCCGCTGCCGTGTTCACCGATTACGCCAATTCCATGGGCGTCGTCAACCATGACCAGCGCGTCGTGTTTGTCCGCAAGGCTGACTATCCCGGGCAGATTCGCCAGATCGCCGTCCATGCTGAAGACGCCGTCCACGACGATCAATTTGCCGCCCGTCGCCGTGCAGCCTTCCAAGGCATGCGCCAGGCTGGCGATGTCGTTATGTTTGAAGCGGACAAGTTTTCCCGCGCTCAGCCGCGCGCCTTCCACAATGCTGGCATGGTCCAATTTGTCCAATATGACGCAATCGTCATGATCCACCAGACACGAAATCACGCCCTGATTGACCTGGTAGCCGGTGGAATAGAGCAGGGCCGCTTCTTTCTTCACAAAGCAGGCCAGTTTTTCCTCGCAGGCCAGATGGATATCGAGCGTTCCATTCAGGAAGCGCGATCCGGCGCAGCCGGTTCCGTATTTCGCGATCGCAGCCATGGCGACTTCCTTGACCTTTGGATGATCGGTGAGGCCCATGTAACTGTTCGAGCCGAACATCAGCACCCGCTTGCCGTCGAGCATGACTTCCGTGCCTTGTGCCGAAGAGATGGGTCTGAAGTACGGATACAGTCCAGCAGCCATGATACGGTCCGGACCTTTGTAAGCCAGAATCTTTTGACCTATTTTGCTCTTCACTGTTTCACCATGGCGGGATTGCTCGCATATCCATCCTAACACAGGAAGCGGCCCTGGCAAGGTAGGGTTTCACCCTATGGAACAGGACCGGCGGGCGATTCATACTGCAAGCAGGTGCCAACCGGAGGCAGTTTGCTTCGGGTATTCGGTTGTTTTACCTAATGGGCAATATTTTTCCGGGGGCTTTGACATGATCTCTTGCGAGACTGTGATGGAACGCGATGTTGGACGGACGGCAGCGGCTGGCGCCGCGCGCCGTGAAAAGGTCGCGCATATGCCGCATGTGCCGTGCCTGATGGAATATCCCGTCGAGGAGAACCCTTTTGAGTCCTTGGGCGTGGATCTGACGTACCGCTGCAATATGAATTGCACCTTCTGCTACAACCCCATTCGCGCCCTGGCCGACATGGATCTGGCCTATTTCGAGGAAGTCTGCCGCCGACTGCCAAAATGTGTTCAGTTCAAGTTTCTCGGCGGGGAACCGACGTTGCATCCGGATTTTACGGGGTTTATCCGCGCCGCCAGGCGTCGCAAACATGAAGTCACTGTCCTCTCCAATGGGCGGCGTTTTACCGATCCAGATTTCGTTAAAACGCTCTCGGATCTGGATGCCCGGTTCATTCTCGGTCTTTCCATGGATGGCGGGTCCAGCCGGGACGATGTCTATTACAGGATCAACAACGATCACTGCCTGACCTGGAAGATTAAAGCCTTGGAAACACTCGGCCGTCATTTCTCTGGGCGGGTGGAAATCTCGGCCATCATTGTGCGCGGACTGAATGAAGACGTCGTTCCCGAACTCCTGGCGCTTGCCGAGCGCTATCGCAACATCGTCCGATACATCCATTTTCGGACGGCGGCCAAAGCCGGACGGTGGGGCGAGACGGCGCCCTACACGCTGGAGGAACTGACGGAGATCGTGCGGCCTTACTTCACCCGGGAGCAGTTCCAGCCGCAAGCCCTGTGGGAGCCCAATTGCGATCCCGGACAAGGTTGCGGAGCCTGTTACCGCTTCCGGCCCACTCCCAGGTTGCAGATATCCCTGATCGAGTTTGCCACGCCGCGGGCGGCTGGGTGTTTCAAGCGCGGCAAACTGGTGGACGGAAAGTTTCTGGTCCAGTCATTTTTCGAGAACATCAGGCACAACAGTGAAACGCTCATGGATGGGATCGCCGGCCGGCCGTAATGAAATCGTCCGGAAACCTCATGCCGCCGCCAATGCGAATGTTCCATAAACTGTTGCTGGCGACCGCCCTCGGAAGCGCCGGTTGCGCCCATGTGGATCCCAGGCTCTTCGCTCCGATGCAACCCGATGGCTGGCGCGCCCAACCTGTCGCGATCGCCTGCCGCTTCGCCAGCGATGCCGCGCTGGATCCCGCCACCCGGACGCCGGTCGGAAACGACGGGTACAACCTCTATCTCCTGACCAAGGCCGCTGCCTGGGACTACCGTAATACGAGATCGTATCTCGTGTCGCATGCGCGGCAACCGTGGGGACATAGTTGGCTGATTTTGGAAAGTCCCACAAATCGTCTGGAATGCGGACTGAACGGAAACTTTGGACGGGAAAAGCCGAAGTACGGCGATGGCGTGAGCAGGAAGCTTCGGGATGGAGACCCCAATCCAATCTCATATTTGTGGGAAACGATGTCCGACGGCGAAATCGAGATCGGCAACGGCAGGCGCACGCCCACGTTTGTCTGGCGAATGCCGATAACCATGCGACAGCACCAATTGATTTATGCACAAGTGATGCATTGGCCGTATGACCGGATCGGCGTGACGACCAACAACTGCATCGATTTCGTTGCTGATGCGGCGGCGGCGGCAGGACTCAGCCTGATCCACCGGGTCCGCCTCACCATTCCGTCGGATATCAAGATACTGGGGAAGACATGGCATATGTGGACGGACCCCCAATACCGTATCATCGAGTACAGCACGGCCGATCTGCTGGAGACAGATCTGCGCCATCTTGCACGATTCGGAATCGGGCGCGATGTCACCGCTTGGTATCTGGCTTCGAAGCTGGCCGCGCCAAAGTTGAAGGACAGCGGGTCGGCGGGTGACAGAAGCAGCGAGAGGGCCGAGGACGTCAGGTGATCCGTTCGCGATCAGAACGTTCAGAAATCGCCATGCCCATATCGATGAGGAGCCTCGCCGGACTGGTGCTGCTGGTGGCGCTAGGAACCGCGGGTTGCTGCCGTCTGGAGCCCAGACTCTACGCTCCGCTGCAAGCCAATGGCTGGAGTGCCCAGCCCGTCGGCATCGAGTGCCGGTTTGCACCAGACGCCGACCTGGATCCTGCCACCCATACACCGGTGGGGGACGAGGGGTATTACCTCTATATCCTGACCAGGTCCGCCGCTTGGGATTACCGCGATATAGGGTCATATTTCCTGTCGCATTTACGACAACAGTGGGGGCATTGCTGGCTGATTCTGGAAAGTCCCGAAAAGCGCCTGGAATGCGGCGTCAACGGCAACTTCGGGCGGGAGCGGCCGAAGTACGGCGATGCCCTGATCAAGAAGCTTCGGGCTGGAGATCCCAATCCGATCTCCTATTTGTGGGTGACGATGACCGACGGCAAAATCGAGCTCGGCAATGGCAATCGCACCCCCACGTTTGTCTGGAGAATGCCGATCACCAAACGACGGCATGATCTGATCGATGGATATTTGACGCAGAGGAATAACGAACAGATCGATGTCAGGACCAGCAACTGTGTCGATATGGTGACGGAAGCAGCGGGGCGGGCAGGCATCAATTTCATTCACCGGATTCGCATCGCTTTTCCACCGGAGACGAAGATTCTGTGGACGAAGTTGCGGATCTGGACGGATTCCGAATATCGCATCCTGGAGTACAGCACGCCCGATATGCTGGAGGCGGACTTGCGCCAACTGGCCCGCTTCGGGATCGGTAGCGATCGCACCGAATGGTACCTGGCTTCGCCCCTGGCTGTGCCAAAGTCGAAGGACGGCGCGATGACGGGCGGCAAAAGCGGCGAGAGGGATGAAGCCGGCAGGCAACCCTAGAACAGACCGGGCAGCAGACGTTTCGTCGTCTTGCAATAATCGACATAATCGTCCCCAAGCGCCTCCATCAGTGAGGATTCCTCAACCTGAATGCGGTAGAGCAGCGCCGCAAGAAACGGGGCTACAATAACGGCCAAGCTAAGCCAGTTACCAAACGAAAGCCCCATGCCGAGAAACAACAACAGGAGCCCACTGTAGGATGGGTGCCGGACCAGGCAGTACAAACCAGTTCGGACGAGCCGGTGATCCTGATGAATGGCCACGCTGGTGCTGAAAAAGCGGCCGAGGGTGAAAATCGCGGTCCAGCGGACGGCAAACCCCGCCACGAGCAGCAGCAGACTGACATCAAGCACCCACACCTCGGGCAGCCGAATCCTGGCGGCGGTGACGGACTGAAGCGCGGTGCCTGCGGCGATGCCGGCGCCTATGACGCACCAGAGAAGGGTTCTTGACCCACGGTCACGGGGTGATGCGCCATGGCGGTTGCGACGGGTCATCACGATCAGCATGACTTCCGAGAGTGCCCAGACAATGGTAGCGATTTGGACGATCCGCATGAGATTCATCGGTGTGCTCCCTGTTCTGGCGCGGGGTAGTCCTCGTCAATCCGCCAGAGGCCGTCTGCCTCTCTGAAGAGAGGTCTTCCGTTTGCCGCCCCGGGGCCACGATTGTCACGCATCAGGAGGATCAGGTCGGAACTGACAGCGGGGTGACCGTAAAAGTAGAAATGACTGCCGCGTCCTGAACCGGCCACGCGGGCGTCGATGAACTGAATGCCCGGCAGGTGGCTCAGCAGTTCGGCGCGCCGGGGAGTCCTGTCTCCAACATGGGACTGGCCCAAGCGGTCCTTGCTGCCGAAGAAAAAGCTCGCCAGGCGAAGCCGCATGTCCGTGGGAGAGACGTACAGCACCATTTGCTCCGGTACTTGCATGAGCCGCTCCGCGCTAACCCGCTGCATGCTCACCTCCAGGTCCATATCCGCGGCCGCCAGCACGAAGCAGCCTAGTTTCAGCGCCTTTCGCGTATTGCCGCCCGCAGCGCTAATTTCGATGTTAAGTTCCCGAATCGCCGCCAGGGCGGTGTCGGTCCCGCGACTGTGGGCGATGATATGAACTTTCTCAAGCCCTGGGCATGTCGCCAGTAAACGCAGGAATTGTTTGAGATGATAGACCGTGAACTCGCTCGATTCGCGATCGTAATCGTAACCGCCAAGAGATTCGCCGCTGCCGCTGGACGGCCATGTGTAAACGACCGGTACGCCGCAACGTCCCATGAAGTGCCAGAGTCCCGCCATTACATACATGGGACTCGCGAAGTCGCTGCCAGTGCCGTGGATGAATACATAGACCTCCTTCTTGGGCGTGAGGGCCAGGCGTTCCGCCACCAGCGCCTTGAATTGCGCTTCGGCAGCCCGGCGGGCAATGACGCTCTCCGGCGACTCCACCCATTGGCCATCATGTTCGACCTCCCTCGTTGGCACCGGCGGAAACAATCCCATCTCGCGCGTCTCGATAATACGCATCGGCGCCTGTCGCTGCCGTTCAGCAGACCGGCTGACAGTCACGAGATCGTCCCAGGACATTGTATTGCCGATGCCAACCGTGGTCATCCCGAAGGCCAGCGACAACGAACGCTTGAATCCGTATTTGGGATCTTTGGCGCGGTCGCCATCTGGAGCACGATCGGTCAGGTAGATGACATCGGCGGTATTGGTTCGGAAAGCCGGCGGCACGTTTGCGAAAGGATTGTCGGATGTGTGCCCATAAAGGTTGGGCGTGGGCATTAGCGATGGCGTGGCGCAGCCCGCCCCCAGCATGGTCGCCAGCAGCGGCCACGCGTAGCTAGCGGCAACATCCCGCCAGGGGGTATGGCGCAACTCCGGCGGCAACGGCTTGCCACCTCCATGGCCGTCTTTCGACTTCGAGAAAAGGGTGCGTGCCGCCATTCTGCTCCTTTTCGGAAAGGCTGGTATGCTACACGGTGGGGTGGGGCATGGATATGGGGTGTACAGCTGCCGCGGGTATTCTTTTCGCCAGGCTCTCCATCAGCTTGTCGAAAGGCTTGTTGAATTTATCAACGCCTTCGTCCTCGAGTTGTCGTGTCAGGTTGTCGAGGTCAATGCGCAGTTCCGGCAGACACTCCAATATCTGGCGGGCTTCCGCGACATCCTGTTCGAGCCTGGATGCCGGCTCTCCGTGGTCGCGGTAGGCGGTAAGGGTTTCGACCGGAACCGTATTGACCGTGTCCGGTCCGATCAGAGCCTCGATGTATTTCACATCGCGGTACTCCGGGTTTTTGACGCCGGTGCTGGCCCAAAGCAGCCGCTGGACGCGCGCGCCCTGGGTGGACAGCTTCCTGAACCGGTCGCCGCCGAAGATGTCCTTGTAGATGAGATAGGCCAGCTTGGCGCTGGCGACCGCCACCTGACCATGCGCTTTTTCTGCCAAAGCCGCTTTCGTTCCGCCTTGGGCGATTATTTTTTCCAGCAAGGGATCAGCCAGCGTATCGATACGGCTCACAAAAAAACTGGCCACCGAGGCCACATGCGTAATGGCTTTCCCCTGGGCCGCGCGTGCTTCGATGCCCGCGATGTAGGCTTCCGCCACCTGCCGGTAACGCGGCAATCCGAAGAGCAATGTGACGTTGACGTTGATTCCCTCGCCGATGAGTTGCCTGATGGCAGGCAGCCCTTCGGCCGTGGCGGGCACTTTTATGAAAACATTGGGCCGGTTTAGCGCCGACCATAAGCGGCGGGCTTCCCGCATTGTGCCGCGGGTGTCGTGCGCCAGGTGGGGATTGACCTCCAGGCTGACATATCCATCCTTGCCGTCGGTGCTGTCGTAGAGCGGGCGAAAAATATCCGCGGCGTTTTGCACATCGCACTGGCTGAGTTGTTCATAGATTCCAGCGGGGGCGATCCCGGCAAGCGCCATGGCCTTAATCTCGGCGTCATAATCACGGCTCTCCACAATCGCCTTCTCGAAAATTGCCGGATTGGAAGTCATTCCACGTAATCCATCCTCCAGCATCAAACGCCTCAGTCCGCCGCCGGCGATCAGATCGCGCCGGATGTAGTCCAGCCAGATGGACTGCCCGAGCGTTTCCAACTGTCTCAAAGGATTATAATTCATGATTCTCGCTACGCCACATGCCTTTGACATATCTTGCGAAAGTGATAGCCATAGATTGCTAAGACGATCGCATCGGGGAGCAGCCGGGGATGCAGGAACTGGGTCCAAAGCAGCAGCTTCCAATATTGCAGCCGCTCCCGGCCCACGAGCCCGATCCAGTAGACAGAGCGCAGCAGCGCGAGGATGTGCGAGAATTTCAGTTTTCCGCGCACGCTTGGCGCCTTGTACTCCCGCAGGAATGTCCTGACGCGCTGATAGTACGGCGCCGGAGCGTAAATGTGATCCAGAATGCTCCGGTACCCCTCCTTCAGCAGATCCATGCTCATCGACGGGATGATATTGGTGGTGCCGTCCACATTGTCTCCAGACGATTCCGAGCGTAGACGGCCCTCTTTTTTCATGCGCTCGTAGAGGCGTGTTCCAGCGGGGGCCTGAAGCAAGCCGACCATGGCCGTCACGATCCCGCTCCGCTGGATGAAATCTATCTGCCGCTGGAAGATGGAGGGCTGGTCGTGGTCGAAGCCGACGATGAATCCGCCCTGCACCTGAAGACCCGCGCGCTGGATGCGCTTCACGTCTTCAACGAGATTGCGGTTCCCATTCTGAACCTTGCTGCATTCGGCCAGGCAACTTTCATCCGGGGTTTCGATGCCGATGAAAACCTTGTTGAACCCGGCCTCGACCAGCAGTTTCATCAAGGTCTCGTCATCGGCCAGATTGATCGATGCCTCGGTGAAAAACAAGTTCCCGGGCTTGTTCTTCCGCCATGCGATCAAGGCCGGCAGCAGATCGCTTTTCAGAAACTGTTTGTTGCCGATGAAATTATCGTCCACGAAGAACACGTCGCCGCGCCAGCCCTGGGCGTGCAGGCTGTCGAGTTCCGCGATGATCTGCGACGAGGTCTTGATGCGCACGCGGTGGCCCAGCAGGGCGGTGACATTGCAGAAATCGCAGTTGAACGGGCAGCCGCGCGAAAACTGGATGCTCATGCTGGCATAGCGCCTGAGACCCAGCAGTTCCCATCGGGGCGGAGGCGTTTGCCGCAGTTCCGCAAACCCGGCGCATGAATAGATTCGCTTCGGGCATCCCCGTGCCAGATCGCCCAAAAAAGGCGGAAGCGTCAGTTCGCCCTCGTTCAGGATAAAATGGTCCACTTCCTCGAACTGCCCGTGTTCGCTGTTGAACAGCGGACCGCCCGCGACGATCCGCAGCCCGGCCTTCCGGCAGCGGGCCACGATCCGATGCGCCGACTCGCGCTGCACGACCATGGCGCTGATGAATGCGCAATCGGCCCATGCCAGATCCTTTTCGGTCAGCCCCCGCACATTTACGTCCACCAGCCGCAGCGACCATTCCCGCGGCAGCATGGCGCCGACGGTCAGCAAGCCCAGCGGCGGCAAGGCCGATCGTTTGCCGACAAATTCAAGCGCGTGCTTGAAACTCCAAAACGTATCCGGGAACTCCGGATAGATCAGCAGGACATTCATCTCGCCGTTCGTTTTCACCAGATAATGATACCCCGGGGGCACAGTTTCTCCTATGGGGTATAACCCTATCGTGCAGACCTCTCGGTTCACGATCCAGACTGCGGCGACTCCGGACAGATTCAGACCGCTTTGTTATGCAATACGGCGCGAATCTTCAAGACCAACTCCGCAATGGGTATCGGTTTGGACAGGAGTATATCGCCGGAGGTGTTTTGCTGCGCTTCTTCCTTGTTCACAAGCGAGGAGAGGAAAATCACGGGGGTGTTCCGCAGTGCCTGATGGTTTCGCAACTCCGATGCCACCAACCCGCCATCTTTGACGGGCATGCCAATATCGAGGAGTACCAGGTCCGGATGAAATTCCAGGCAGACCGCGATCACGCCGGTTGAGCAGGATTCATATCGGACGGTGAAACCGTTCATTTCCAGGCCGGTTTTCAAGGCCCGGCCGATCGTCTCTTCGTCGTCCACGATCAGGATTTTCATGTTCCGCTCCGTCATTATTGCGTTCCTTTCTTAAGAAGCGCCGCGGCCGCCGTTGGCCTGGGCAGTGTAAACCAGAAGGTGCTGCCTTTGCCGACTTCGCTTTCAACGCCGATCGTTCCGCCGTGCGCTTCGACAGTCAGCTTGCAAAACGTCAGTCCAAGGCCGGTCGAATACATCTTTCTCTGTTTACGAGCTTCAACCTGCCCGAATTTCTCGAATATTATCTCGTGATACTCTCGTGGAATACCGCTTCCTGTATCGGCCACGCGAAGCGTCGTTCCGTTTCCATCTTCCGCCGTGGAAATGGCGACCGTTCCGGCTTTCGGAGTGAATTTTACGGCATTTCCCACGAGATTGGCGATGACGCGTGTAACCAGCTCCGCGTCGCAGTTGACCGTTAGCGGCGGGACTTGTTTGCGGTGGAGGATCGAGACCTGTTTCGTCAGGGAACCGAGGGAATCGAGCGCATTCTTGATCAGGACATCGATATCCGATTCTGTCGCGTTGAGCGGCATCTGGCCCTGTTCCAGGCGGCTTACATCCAGCAGGGAATTAACCATGCCCACAAGCGCCAACCCGCTGCTTCGGGCGTCTTTGACGATCGCCAGGCGTTCGTCGCCGTTCAGTTTTTTCCCGGCATCCATTTCCAGAAGTTCCAGGTTCCCCGTAATGCCCATTAAAGGCGAGCGCATATCGTGAACAACCATGTCGGTCAGATTATCCCGCAAATCCTCCAGCTTCTTGAGCCGGTCGTTGTATTCCTGCAACTGACGGTTCTGGCTCTCCAGGTTGATCTGAAGCCGGCGAAGATTTAAATGCGTTCGCACCCTTGCTTCCACTTCTTCGAACTGGAAGGGCTTCGTAATATAATCAACCCCGCCAGTGGCGAAGGCCATGATCTTGTCCAGCGTCTCGTCCAGAGCGCTGATGAATATAACGGGGATTTCTTTGGACGCCTCATCCGCCTTGAGACGTTCGCACACCTCATAGCCGTTCATCTCCGGCATGCTGATGTCAAGCAGGATCAGATCGGGTTTCTCCTTCTGCACCGCCTGGATAGCCAGCTTTCCGCTGGGAACGGGCCGTACCCTGTACCCGCGTTCCTTCAGCATCCCTGAGAGCAACTGAAGATTGGCCGGAGTATCGTCCACAACAAGGATATCCGGTTTTTTTTGCTGAACGTCAGCCGCAACTTGTTCCATTTCAGCCCCCCGTTTGTTTGGCCGTCATTTCCAGCAGCTTCTGATAATTGAAATCTTCAGTTAACTTTCTCAACCTCACGGCAACGTTGGCATCGTGATTCTCAAGCTGACGAATCAATTCCAACATCCGGTCCTGGTCAGCGGAAAGCGTGGCGTCGTGCAACTGGTCAATAAGCGCGCCAGGCAATACCGCCATGAATTCATTCAACGATTCGAAGGAGCCGTTTTTTTCCGTCTTAAGTTCGTCGGGTGCATCGGCATAAACATATTCGACCTTCAACAGTCCCTTGATATTCTCGAGCAGCACCTCCTCCCGGAAGGGCTTTCCGAGAAACTCATCCGCGCCTATTTCCAAAGCCTCCTTGCGGTCCGTATCGAAGGCGCTGGCTGTCAGGCTGACGATCTTGACGTTCTTCCCGGCGCCGCTTGACCGAATGCGTTTGATTGCCTCGTAGCCGTTCAAGACCGGCATGCGCATATCCATGAGAATCAGTTGCGGACGCCATTTTTCGAATTCCGCGACCGCCTGTTCGCCATTTACCACCGCCCGGACATCGAAGCCGATTCGACCAAGCATCTGGACCAGCAAAACGCGGTTATCTTCCTTGTCGTCGGCAATCAACACGCGTTGCGTTTTTTGACCTGGTTGCAGCCCGGTAACGACGCGCGGCTCGGGTTGTTGCGCCATCGCTTCTTCCTGGCCTTCAGTCATATTTACTTCAAATCGGAAAATGCTGCCTTTGTCGAGTTGACTGCTGACGCCGATGTCTCCGCCCATTAAACGAACGAATTCCCGGCTGATGGCAAGGCCCAGGCCTGTACCCGTTTGCATCTTCTTACCGCTTGCGGCTTGTTCGAACGGGCGAAACAACTTCTTAATGTCCTCTTCGACAATACCCACGCCCGTATCTTCAACTTCCACCATCAGTCGCAATGCCGGACCGGACCTGGACTTGATGCCGACCCGGACGGAAACGCCGCCTTTGCTGGTAAACTTTACGGCATTGCCGATCAAATTGACCAATACCTGGCGCAACTTATTCTCGTCGCCGATCACACAAGCGGGCAACTCGCCTACTCGTTCCATGATCACGCGCAGATGCTTTTCGTCGGTACGCATCCGGAACATCGCTGTAATTTCATCGAGCATGCCATTCAGGTCGAACGGCGCCTGGTTCAGGGTTGCACGGCCCGACTCGATCTTGGAGAGTTCAAGAATATCGTTGATCAGCGCAAGCAGATGCTCTCCGCTGCGATTGATGGTCTGAAGGTTCTTCGTCTGTATCGGCGATAATCCGGCGTCGCGCATCATCAACTGCGAAAAACCCATGATGGCGTTCATCGGTGTACGTATTTCATGCGACATGTTGGCCAGAAATACGCTTTTCGCCTTGTTCGCGATTTCCGCCGATTCCTTGGCTTTTTCCGCTACAGACTTGGCGTTTTCCAGTTCGATGTTCTTTTCCTGCAGCACCTGATCCAGCCGTTTGCGCTCCGTGACGTCGCGCGCCGCCGCGAACACGCCCTGTAACTTCCTGTCCCGATCGTAGAAGGTGGTCGCATTGCAGGAAACCACGGTTTCCTTGCCGTCCCTGGCGCGCGCGGTGAGTTCGTAGTCGGAGACCTTTTTTTCGTTCAGAACCAGTTTGATGGCGGCCTCGGCCCGCTCCGGATCGTTGAAATTATTTTTGAACGGCGCGCCGATCAATTCGTCGCGTGTGCAACCGGTGAGCGTCTCCATCTGCTTGTTAGCATCGGTGATGATGCCGGACGGATCGGTCGTCATGATCGCGTCAATGTTGGATTCTATGAGCGATCGCGTATAAAACTGCTGATCGCGCAGCCGCTGATCGAGTTTCTTCTGCTCAGCTTCGATCTGCTTGCGCGCGGTATTATCCGTGCCGATCAGCAGGTAGCCGATAATGGCGTTTTGAGCGTCGCGCAGGGCCGTGACCGATACGACAGCCGGGAAGCGACTGCCGTCCTTGCGGATGTAGGTCAATTCGTAAATGTCCTCGATGCCGCGCGAGGCCTTGAAGACCAGAGCCTCGAAGCCCGGCGTAATCTGGGTTCCGAGCTCGACGCTCAACGCCTTGGCGCGCGCGATTACTTCCTGCGGATCGGAAATGTCGGCCGGCGTGATTTTGTTCATGACCTCGGCGGCCGTGTAACCAAGCATGCGTTCGGCGCCGACGTTGAAGATCTGGATCACGCCTTTTGCGTCGGTGGCGATGCTGGAGAAGTTGGCGCTGTTGAAAATCGCGCTTTGCAGCGCTCCGGCCTTGATCTCGGTCCCGATCAACAGGTAGCCGATGATCGTGTTTTGAGCGTCGCGCAGAGCCGTGACCGACACGACGGCCGGGAAGCGGCTGCCGTCCTTGCGGATATAGGTCAATTCGTAGACGTCCTCGATGCCGCGCGACGCCTTGAAGACCAGGGCCTCGAAGCCTGGCGCAATTTGGGTTCCGAGCTCGATGCTCAACGCCTTGGCGCGCGCGATCACTTCCTGAGGGTCGGAAATGTCGGCCGGCGTAATTCTGTTCATGACTTCGCCGGCCGTGTAGCCCAGCATGCGTTCGGCGCCGACGTTGAATATTTGGATCACGCCATTGGCGTCGGTGGCGATGCTCGAAAAATTCGCGCTGTTGAAAATCGCTGTCTGTAAGGCGCCACCCTTTAGTAGAGCCTTCTCTGCCGACTTGCGCGCGGCGCGGGCGCGCAACACCCTGATGCCGAGCGAAACATCGCCTGACAGTTCTTTCAACAGACGTATTTCTTCCGGAGTGAAGGCGTTAGGCGTTGTGGAATAGATGCTGAGGATGCCGAAGGTGTTTGCGCTTTCATCCTTGAGGGGGAGGGCGATGCTGGAACGATAGCCTTGTTGCGCGGCTGCTTTCCGCCAGGGGGCGGCCAGGGGGTCAAGAGTAAAATCCTGGATGCAAACGCTGTCGCCGTTCCTGATAGCGGTTCCGCAGGGGCCCTGTCCCTGTTCTGTGTCGGCCCAGGTGAGTCCGGTCTGTTCGAGATAGCCATTGACCGGTCCGGCCCAAGCGACAGGGCGTATGGTCTTGCCCTCATCGTTTTCGGCGTATCCCGCCCAAACCATCCTGTAGCCCGCCTCGTCGCAAACGATATGGCAGATGTCGTTGAGCAGAGTTTGCTCGTCCTCGGCCCGCATCAGTATCTGGTTGCAGTTGGTGATGGCTCGCAGTTCCCGATTCAACCGGCGCAGTTCTCCCCCCGCGCGCTCGCGCTCGGTGACATCGCGGAATACCAGCACGACACCGACCACCCGGCTGTCGCGGTCTCGTATCGGCGCGCAACTATCGGCGATGGCGCATTCGCTGCCATCGCGTGCGATCAGTACGGTATGGTTGGCCAGTCCCTGTACCGTGCCATGTGCCAGGGCGGCCTTTACCGGGATGGGGGACGGTTGACGGGTTTCCGCGTTGATGATGTGAAAAATATCGTCCACCGGACGACCGGCGGCGTCCGCCTGTGTCCAACCGGTGAGTTTTTCGGCCAGAGGGTTCAGGAATGTAACACACCCTTGGGCATCGGCGGCTATCACGGCGTCGCCAATGGAGGTGAGCGTAACCGCCAGCTTTTCCTCGCTGACCTGCAGGGTGCTGTTGGTCTGCTGAAGCCGTCTGTTCAGTTCCTCCTGAATTTCAAGCAAATGCTGCGTTTCGAGATGAACTAGGTTCTTGAGACGCTGCTGCGCTTCGCGATTGATAAAATAGGCGAACGCAAGCGCAAGCAGCAATGTAAACAGGCTGGCGCCGACGATGATTATAAACATGCGGCGCATGTTTGACTGTAAGGCCGCGTCATGCTCTGCCAACTCGCCCGCCTCTATCCGGATGAACCCGCGCATTTCGGATCGAATAGAATCCATCAAGCGCTTGCCCAGCCCATTCGCTACTGCCGCCAATACGTTGGTCATGTCTTGATTACGGCGCAATTCGATGACGCGCGACATTTCCGCCATTTTGGCGGACATCAATGGAGTCAGCGCGTCCAGGTGTTTATGGGCGGCGCTAGCCCAAGTTTCGCGCTTTGCGTCATAAATCATTGAAAATCAACGCCCAAATTTTCGCGGCACTACAAAGTTGCCGACCGGGCGCGATCTTCGATCTGAACGGGATGTTTCCCGATCACGGATCGGTTACGGG
>CAIYGI010000091.1 GCA_903925685.1 uncultured bacterium | reverse complement strand
CCCGTAACCGATCCGTGATCGGGAAACATCCCGTTCAGATCGAAGATCGCGCCCGGTCGGCAACTTTGTAGTGCCGCGAAAATTTGGGCGTTGATTTTCAATGATTTATGACGCAAAGCGCGAAACTTGGGCTAGCGCCGCGACCGCAACTTGCCACGCTTCAGGAACCCGTCGTAGTGCCGCGTCAGCAAATGCGATTCCACCTGGCGCATCGTGTCGAGCATTACACCGACCGTAATCAAAAGACTGGTCCCGCCGAAGAACGAGGCCACCAGCCACGGCACGTTGAACTTGCGCGACATGATGGTGGGAATCACGGCGATGACGGTCAGAAATACCGCGCCGGCAAAGGTAATCCGCGTCATGGTGTTGTCAAGGAATTCGCCCGTCGCGCGCCCGGGCCGGATGCCCGGCACGTACCCGCCGTACTTCTTAAGATCGTCGGCGACCTGCGTCGGATTGAATTGCGTGGCCACCCAGAAGTACGAGAAGAACAAAATCAGCAGGCCGTAAAGCGCCAGGTATAATCCGGTGTCCATGCTCAGGGCCGCGGCCAGCGACTTGGTGAAATTCCACGGCAGACGGCCCAGCAGCATGGTTGGAAACATCAGCAGGGACTGGGCGAAAATGATCGGCATGACGCCGGAATAATTGACCCGCAACGGCATATATGTCTGCTGGCCGCCGTAGACCTTGCGTCCGACGACGCGCTTGGCATACTGGATCGCCACCTTGCGCTGCCCCTGCGTCAACGCCACGGTGGCGGCGATCACCAGAAACAGCATGCCCAGCAAACCGATCAGGTGGAACACGAGAAAATCGCGCCCGCCGTTTTCCGTCGGACGCAGCACCATGTTGTAGGTCGCATTAATCGCGCCCGGCAGACGGCTGACAATGCCTTCGGTGATGATCAGCGAAATGCCGTTGCCGATGCCGCGCTGGGTTATCTGTTCGCCCAGCCACATAATCAGCAGGGAGCCGGTGGTCATCGTCAGGACCGTCGTCAGCTCGAAAGCCAGACCTGGATTCAGCACGATCTGGTGCTGAATCCCGAGCGCCTCCGGATGCTCCAGCGTGACGGCCATGAAATAGCCCTGGACCAGGCTCAGCCCGACGGTCATGTAGCGCGAATACTGGATGATCTTCTGGCGTCCCGCATCGCCCTCGCGCGACAGCCGTCCCAGGGTCGGCACGACGGCCGTGAGCAACTGCATGATGATCGAGGCGCTGATGTAGGGCATGATGCCCAGGGCGCCGATGGCGAGATTGCTCAGCGCGCCGCCGCTGAACATGTCGAACAGCCCCAGGAATCCGCCGCCCGCGCTGGCCTGCAGGTCCCGGATGATCTGCTGCACCGCCGCGTTGTCCACCCCGGGCGTCGGAATGTTGCCCACGATGCGGACCACAAACATAAGCCCCATTGTAAAGAGAATGCGCTGGCGCAGCTCTGGAATCTTGAAACTGTTTGTGAATGCCGACAACATAAGCGTTAATTCCTTGAACGCGCCGTTAACCGGCTCAGCCCTTCGGCTGAGCGCCGCCGATCGTTTCGCAACTTCCGCCGGCCGCCTCGATCGCCGCCTTGGCGGCCGCGCTGAAGGCATGGGCCTGCACGGTCAGTTTCGTTTTCAGGACGCCGCCGCCCAGAATCTTGATCCCGTCCAGCCGGCCGCTCGCCAGGCCTTTCTCGACCAGCAGTTCAGGGGTCACCGTCGTGCCGTCCGCAAAGACGCTCAGGCGTCCGAGATTGACCGGCACCCAGACGCCGCGCAGGGCGTTCGTAAAGCCGCGCTTGGGCAGGCGGCGGATCAGCGGCATCTGGCCGCCTTCGAAGGCCGCCCGGTATTTATGCCCCGACCGCGCGTATTGTCCCTTGTGCCCGCGTCCGGAGGTCTTGCCCAGCCCCGATCCGCAGCCGCGCCCGAAGCGCTTGGGCGTGCTGCGCGCTCCCGGGGTATTGGTCATGGTGTGCAGTTTCATGCGATCCCTTTCGGCGCGCGCCCCCTCGGGGGCCGCGTTTAACCTTCCAAAATCCGACTGGCCTTGATTTCCTCGTGCGAACGCAGCGACTGCAGAGCCGCAATCGTCGCCTTGACGGCGTTGAGTTTGTTTCCGCTGCCGAAGGATTTGGACAAGACGTCCTGAATTCCCGACAATTCGATCACCGGACGCATGCCGCCGCCGGCGATCACGCCGGTTCCCGGCGATGCGGGTTTGAGCATCACCCGTCCGCCGTCGCAATGGCCCGTGACCTCGTGCGGAATCGTGCGATCCTGCATGGTCACGCGGAACATGGAGCGGCGCGCGATTTCCCCGCCCTTGCGGATCGCGTCCGCCACCTCGTTGGCCTTGCCGAAGCCGTAGCCCACGCGGCCCTTGCGGTCTCCGACCACAACGACCGCGCTGAAACTAAAGCGCCGTCCGCCCTTGACAACCTTGGCGGTGCGATTCACAAACACCACGCGCTCTTCGATATCGCTGGGCGTATGTTCCACGTTCCGCGATGTGCGTCGATTCCGGTTCCGTCCATCATTCATGCCTTGTTCTCCGCGCCTTAAAATTTCAACCCGGCTGCGCGAGCCGCGTCGGCAATGGCCTTTACCCGTCCGTGAAACGCAAACCCGCCGCGATCGAACACGACCGCCGAGATGCCCTTGCCCTGGGCCGTTTCGGCCGCCTTCTGGCCGATTTCCTTGGCGCCGTCCAGCGACTTCCGCCCCACTGCCGCCGCGCCCATGGTGGAGACCGCCGCCAGCGTCACGCCTTTGTCGTCATCCACGAACTGCACCTGGATGTGCCGGTTGGACACATGCACGCACATCCGCGGCCGTACGGCCGTCCCGCGCACCACGCGCCGGATGCGCACATGGCGCCTGATCCGCGCCTCGCTTCGAATAGTCTGTTTCATGCGTCACGCCACCGTCTTGCCGGTCTTACGCCGGATATGCTCATCTGTGTAACGAACTCCCTTGCCCTTGTACGGCTCGGGGGGATAGAAGGAACGAATGCGGGCCGCCGTGTCGCCGACCATGTACTTGTCCGCGCCGGCGACCGTGATCTTGGTGTCCTTGACCGTCACCTGGATGCCGGCCGGCACCGCAAAGACGATGGGATGAGAGTAGCCGAGCGCCATCGTCAGCGTCGTGCCCTGGACGGACGCGCGGAATCCGACGCCTTCCAGCTGCAGTTCCTTGACATAGCCCTGGGCCACGCCCGTCAACAGATTGGAGACCAGGCTGCGGCCGAGCCCGTGCAGGCTCCCGCTCTGCGCGGTCCCGGCGACCGTCACGCAGACCTGCCCTTTTTCCACCGCGGCCTCGACGCCCTCGGGCAACGCCAGACTGAGTTCGCCTTTCGGCCCCTTGGCGCGCACTTTGCCGCCGGCCGCCTGAACGGTCACCCCGTTCGGGATTGGCACTGGTTTTTTTCCGATTCTGGACATGATTTAAGCTCTCCCCGAGATTGGCCGGTCCGGCATCACCAGACCGTGCACAACAGCTCTCCGCCCAGGCGCCGCTGCCGGGCTTCGCGATCGCTCAACACGCCGCTCGGCGTGCTCAGAATCGTGATGCCCATGCCGCCGAGCACGCGCGGTATTTCCGTGCATCCGACATACCGCCGCAGACCGGGCCGGCTTACCCGGCGCAGCCCCACGATGATCGAATGCCCGCCGTGAAATTTAAGAAACACGCGCAGCGACCGCTTGACTCCCTCGGTCTCGACCACGAAATCGCCGACGAAGCCTTCCTGCTTCAGGATGCGGGCAATCTCGGCCTTGACCTTGGAGTATGGCATGGTCACCACGCGCAGTCCGGCCTGCCCGGCATTACGAATGCGCACCAACATATCCCCGATCGGATCAGACATACTCATCGCTTTGCTCTCCTCACCAGCTGGCCTTCACCACGCCCGGAATCTGGCCTATCGAGGCCAGTTCCCGGAAGCAAATGCGGCAGACTTTGAAACGTCGCATGAAGGCGTGCCGCCGACCGCAGCGCTCGCATCGATTCACCTTGCGCGACGAAAATTTCGGCACGCGGCGGGCTTTAACTTCCTGACAGGTCTTTGCCAAAGGAACTCCTCCTACCGTGATTACTTGCGCGTCCCGGCCAACGGCAGCCCGAGGCGCACCAACAACTCGCGCGCCACGGCATCCGTGGCCGCCGACGTAACGATCGAAACATCCATCCCCTGCACGCGCTTGACCGTATCCGGATTGATCTCCGGAAACACCGTCTGCTCCTGCAGGCCGAAAGTATAGCTGCCGCGGCCGTCGAACCCGCGCGCCGGCAGTCCGCGGAAGTCGCGCACGCGCGGCAGCGCCGCGGCGATCAGGCGCTCCAGGAAATCGTACATGCGCTTGCCGCGCAGCGTCACCTTGACGCCGACCGGCACGCCTTCGCGCACCTTGAAGTTCGAGATGCTCTTGCGCGCCTTGGTCAAGACCGGCTTTTGTCCGGAAAGTTTGGCCATGTCGCCGACGATGTTTTTAATCATCTCCTTGTCGACCTGGCTGTTGAAACCCATGTTGATCGCCACCTTGAGCACACGCGGCACCTGCATGGCGTTGCTCATTTTCAGCGCTTCCTTGAGCGCCGGCGCGATTTCCTGGCGATACTTGGTCTGCAATCCGCTCATCCAAAAACCTCCTAAGCGTCGAATCCGTGGCCGCATTTGGCACAATGCCGAACCCGTTTGCCGGCCTCGACCACCCGACGGACACGCACGCCTTTTTTGCAGTGCGGACAGAACAGGGCGAGGTTGGCGACGGCCATCAGCGCTTCCTTGTGAATGATGCCGCCCTTGGGGTTGTCCTGCGACTTTTTGACATGCTTGGTCACGAGGTTGATGCCCTCGACCAGCACGCGGCCCGCCAGCGGGTCAACCTGCAGGACCTTGCCGGTCTTGCCCTTGCCCTGACCGTCCCGGCCGCGGGTCGCCACTACTATGTCGTTGCGTTTGATCTTCATCGGTAAAACCCCTTAGAGCACTTCGGGCGCGAGCGAAACGATTTTCATGTAGTTCTTATCGCGCAATTCCCGCGCCACCGGGCCGAAAATACGCGTGCCCAGCGGATTAAGCTTGTCGTCCACCAGCACGCAGGCGTTGTTGTCGAAGCGCAGATACGAGCCGTCCGGGCGGCGGATCTGGGCCACCGTCCGCACGATCACCGCGCGGCAGACCTGGCCCTTCTTCACCATGCCGGTGGGCTGGGCTTCCTTGATGGCCACCCGGATCACGTCGCCGACGTGCGCGTAGCGCTTGTTCTGGCCAAGGATGCGGAAACACGCGCAACGCTTCGCGCCCGTGTTGTCGGCAACCTCGAGATAACTTTCCTCTTGAATCATTGTCGCTTCCCCTTCCGGGATCAGCCTTTTGCGCGCGCCACAACCGTCAGCAGCCGCCAGCGCTTCAGCTTGCTCAGGGGCCGTGTCTCCACGATCAGCACCGTGTCGCCCACCTTGGCCTGACGCTCCTCGTCATGAGCGTAAAATTTCTTAAGATTGCGGATGACCTTGCCGTACAGGGGATGCGGTTTCTTCCGCTCCACCCGCACGACGATCGTCTTCGCCATCCGGTCGCTCACCACAATCCCGGTGCGTTCCTTGCGAACGCCGCGCTCGTTCGCCGCTGCCTCCGTCATGCTACCTGCTCCTTCCGCGCCCGTTCGCGCAGCACCGTTTCAACCCTGGCGATTGATCGCCGCAGGATCCTGATCCGGGAAGGCTGCTCAATCTGGCTGGCCGATTTGCGGATGCGGAGATTGACAAGCTCCGACCGCCATTCCACGCCCTGCTGTTGCAGCTCTTCCAATGTCATATCACGAAGTTTTTTCGCAGCGTTCATCGTCCGTCTCCTCAAACCGTCGCGCCGTGGGCGCGCTTGATAAACGACGTCCGAATGGGCAGTTTGCCGGCCGCCAGGCGCAGCGCCTCGCGCGCCTGAGCCTCGGGCACACCGTCGATTTCGAAAAGCATCATCCCCGGCCGCACCACCGCCGCCCAGTACGCCGGATCGCCCTTGCCCTTGCCCTGACGGGTTTCAGCGGGCTTCTTGCTGACCGGTTTGCTCGGGAAAACCCGCATCCAGACCTTGCCGCGCCGCTTCATGTGGCGGTTCAAAGCCACGCGGCAGGCTTCCATCTGAATGGCCTTCAACCAGCAGCGGCCGAGCGCCTTGAGGCCGTACTCGCCGTACGCCAGCGATGTGCCGGAGTGCGCGATTCCTCGCATCGTTCCGCGCTGCACCATGCGGTGCAGCACGCGTTTAGGCATAAGCGGCATTGTTACGACCCTTTCCCGCCCGTTCCGGCTCTTCTTTTTCCTTGCAAATCCAGACCTTGATGCCGATCAAACCGGCCGTGGTGTGGCAATCGGTAAAACCGTATTCGATGTTGGCGCGCAAGGTGTGCAGGGGAATCGTGCCTTCCTTGTACCACTCCGTACGGGCCAGTTCCGACCCGCCCAGGCGTCCCGCGACACGAATCCGGATACCCTTGACGCCCAGTTCCATCGCCATCTTGATCGCGCGCTTGAGCGCGCGGCGGAACGAAATGCGCCGCTGCAACTGTACCGCGATATTCTCGGACACCAGCTGCGCGTTCGTGTCGGGACTGCGGATCTCCCGGATCTCCAGGTAGACCTCCTTGCCCGTCATCTTCAGCAGCGTCTCGCGGATGCGGTCCATGTCCTGGCCCTTGCGCCCGATCACGACACCCGGCCGCGCGGTGCAGACCGTCACGCGCACGCGATTCGCATAGCGCTCGATCAACACCTCGGCCACCGCCGCCTGCGCCAGTTCCTTCTTGACCAGCTCCCGGATCTTCAGATCCTCCAGCAGCAGCTTGCCGAAATCTTTCTTGCTGGCATACCAGCGCGACCGCCAGTCCTTGTTGACTGAGACTCCCAGCGCGATCGGATTTACCTTCTGGCCCACGCGATTACTCCTTCCCCGCCGCCTGCCGCGAAGGCGAGGCCACGTCATCCGTCACTGTAATTACAATATGGCTGGTGTGCTTCTTGATGGGACTGGCCATGCCCCGCGCCCGCGGCCACGATCGCTTGAGCGTGGGGCCGATCTGGATCACGGCCTCCTTGACACGCAGACGGTCCACCGGGATCTTGGCGTTGTTTTCGGCGTTCGCCACGGCGGACTTCAGGGTCCGGCCGATCAGCAAGCCCGCCTTGCGCGGGCTGAACTGCGCGATCTGCATGGCCTCGGCGACCGGACGCCCCTGGATCGCCTGGGCCAGCGTACGCATCTTGCTCGACGACACCCGCACGTATTTCGATTTGGCTTTGACTTCCATAAAATCGCTTCCCTATTCCCCGCGCCCGGCCAGCAGCACCAGCCGGTCTCCCGGACGCGGCGCCGTCTCGCTTCGTTCGAGCACGGCCCCCGCGATCCGTTCGCGGACATCCACCACTCTCACCGCGGCGACGCCACGCGTCCCGCGGATAACCGCCAGCCGCATGCCGGGCCTCAGGCCCGCCCGCCGGCCGGCATCCACCACCACCACACCCAGCGCCTCGTTCAGCGCGCGGATCTGCCAGACGGCCCCGGCCGCTTCGCCGGCGTCGTTCGGCGACGCCACCGCGCCGCCGCCCGCCATCTGCCAGCCGCGCCGTTCGAGCCGCGCCCGCAGACCGTCCGCCTCCGCGCGCGCCTCGCCCAACGCCTCCGCCAGCACCGCCACCCGCGTCTCGAGATTCGAGACTCCATCCGCTCCCGCCGCCGCCTTCACCAGCAGCGCCGCCCAGCAACCGGCCAGCGCCGCCCGCCTGCGCCAATCGCTTCGCATCCGGCGCCCCGCCAATCTTCAGGCGCTACTTCAACGCCGCCGTCTTGTCTACATGCACTCCGTGCTTGCGGAAGATGCGGGTCGCCGCGAATTCGCCCAGGCGGTGTCCCACCATGTTCTCGCTGATGTAGACGGGAATATGCTGCTTGCCGTTGTGCACCGCAATCGTATGTCCGATAAAATCGGGCACGACCATCGAACTACGGGACCAGGTCTTCACGACGCGCTTTTCCCCGCTCTTGTTCATGCTCTCGACCTTGGCGAGCAGCTTGTCCTGAACGAACGGCCCCTTTTTAAGTGATCGACCCATCGCTTACTTCCTCCGTTCGACAATTCGACGCTGCGACGGTTTGCGCCGCGACCTGGTCTTCTTGCCCTTCGTGAGCTGACCCCACGGGGTGACCGGGTGCCCGCCGCCCGAGGTGCGGCCTTCGCCGCCGCCCATCGGATGGTCCACCGGATTCATCGCCACGCCGCGCACCGTCGGACGCACGCCCAGCCAGCGCTTGCGTCCCGCCTTGCCCAAACTGCGCGAACTCCATTCGAGATTGCCCACCTGGCCCACCGTGGCCATGCATTCGACGCGGATCTTGCGGATTTCCCCCGAGGGCAGCCGGATCTGGGCAAAACCGTTTTCGCGCGACATCAGGGTCGCCGTCTGGCCCGCCGAACGCGCGATCTGCCCGCCGCGGCCGCGTTCGAGCTCGATGCAGTGAATCTCCAGCCCGACCGGGATGTTCGCCAGCGGCAGCATGTTGCCGATCTCGGCCTCGGCCGCCGGACCCGAAACCACCGTCGCGCCCACCTTGAGCCCGACGGGGCAGACGATATAGCGCTTCTCGCCGTCCTTGTAATGCAGCAGCGCGATGCGCGCCGAACGATTGGGGTCGTATTCGATCGCCGCGACCTTGGCGGGGATGCCGTGTTTGTCGCGGCGGAAATCGATCATGCGGTAGAGCCGCTTGTGGCCGCCGCCCTGATGGCGGACCGTGATCCGCCCGGCCGAATTGCGTCCGCCGTTCTTGGCGTACGGTTCGGTCAGAGCGCGATCGGGGCGGGACTTCGTGATTTCATCGAACGTGAAGCCGTCCGTGAAACGCATCGAAGCCGTAACCGGTTTGTAAGACTTGAGACCCATGCGTGTACCCTCTTACTTCTCGAGATCTATTTTTTCGCCGGGCTTGAGCGTCACGATCGCACGCTTCCAGTCCGACGTCCGTCCGGCGTTGGCCGTGCGTTCGCGCCGCGCCTTGCCGGGCATGTTCATCGTATTGACCGTCACAACATGCACCTTGAAAATCTTTTCGACGGCCTGCTTGATCATCGGCTTGTTGGCGTCGCGATTGACGCGGAAGATGTACTTATCCTCCACCGTCAGGCGCGTGCCCTTTTCCGTGATCTGCAGGCCCTGGATGACTTGATCCAGCTTCATGCCGCTTTCCCTTCTCCCGCGCCGGCTGCGAGACGCGTCCGGAGGGTTTCCAGCGCCGCCTTGGTGATCACCACCACGGGCCAGCGCAACAACTGATAGGTGTTGACTTCGGACGGGGTCGTAAGCTCCACGTCCGGTATGTTGCGAACCGCCAGCAGCAGCTTGCGGTCGGGCTTGTCCACGACCAGCAGGGCCCCGCGCTTCAGGCCGAGACTCTTGACCACGGCGGCCAGCGCCTTGGTCTTGGGCGCGTCCATGGTCAGGGATTCCAGGATCCGGACCTCGCCGTCCCGCACCTTGCCGGAAAAGGCCGCGCAAAAAGCCAGGCGCGCCATCTTGCGCGGCATGCCCTTGACGTAACTCCGCGGCATCGGCCCGAAGACCACGCCGCCGCCGCGCCAGATCGGCGACTGCTTGTAACCGGCGCGCGCCCGGCCCGTGCCCTTCTGCCGCCACGGCTTGCTGCGGCTGCCGGAAACCAGCGCCTTGTTCTTGGTGGCCGCCGTGCCCGCGCGCGCCGCCGCCTGGTGCGCCACGATCGCGTCGTGAACGGCCTGACCGCCGCGGCCCTCGACAAGCAGCGCATCGGACAGTTCCACGTCGCCCGCCGCGGCGCCCGTCATGGTATAGACGTTCAACTTGCTCATGTCGCCTTCGCCTTCACCTTCTCAGCCATCTTCGCCTTGTGGATCGCCACCACCTCGCCGGCCGCGCCGGGAATCGCGCCCTGCACGAGCAACAAATGATCGTCCGCGCGCAACTGCACCACCCGTAAATTCTTCTGGGTCACGGTGACGTTGCCCATGTGCCCCGGCATGCGTTTGCCCTTGTGCACGCGGCCGGGATACGACCGGCAGCCGATCGAACCGATGCGGCGCTTGGAATGGCCGCCGTGCGTCATCGGACCGCCGCTCATCTGGAAACGCTTCACGACGCCCTGAAAGCCGCGGCCCTTGCTGATGCCGGTCACGTCCACGTATGCGAAGCCGTTCAGCACCGTCTCCGTCAGCGTGTCGCCGGCCTTGAAACTGTCGCCCGCCTCGAGCGCGAATTCCTGCAGCAGATGCTGCGGCGCCACGCCGGCCTTCTTGAACTCGCCGCGCAACGGCTTGGTCACGCGCGATTCCTTCTGCTCGCTGAAGCCGACCTTGATCGCCTCGTAGCCGTCAATGGCCTTGGTCTTAACCTGCACGACCACGCAGGGTCCGATTTCGATGACCGTCACGGGCAGTTGACGCCCCTCCGCATCGAAGACCCGCGTCATCCCTATTTTACGTCCCAAAATGCCTTGCATGACGTCCTCAAATCCGGATTGTGATGTCCACACCCGCCGGCATGTTGAGCTTCTTCAGCTCATCCACTGTTTTCGCCGTGGGTTCGATGATGTCGAGCAGACGCTTGTGCGTCCGCAACTCAAACTGCTCCATCGACTTTTTGTCCGCATGCGGGCTGCGGTTCACGCTGTAGCGCTCGATGCGCGTCGGCAGCGGAATCGGCCCCGCAATGCGGGCGCCCGTCCGTTTCGCCGTCTCGACGATATCGGTGACCGATTGGTCAAGGACCCGGTAGTCGTACGCTTTCAACCGAATTCTGATACGCTGGCCTTGCATCCTGTCCTCACCCTCACCGGTTAATGATCGTCGCTTGAATTGTTTCCGGCACCACGTCGAAGCAGGCCGGTTCCATGGAGTAACTCGCCCGTCCCTTGCTGACCGAACGGATCGCCGTCGAATAGCCGAACAACGCCGCCAACGGCACGTCCGCGTGAATGACCTGCACCGTCTCGTGGGATTCCATGTTCCGGATACGCCCGCGCCGGCTGCTCAGATCGTTCAAGACGTCGCCCATGTACTCGGGCGGCGTCAACACTTCCAGGGCCATGATGGGTTCCAGCAACACCGCCCCCGCCGCCCGCGCCGCCTCGCGCAGCGCCATCACGGCCGCCGTGCGAAACGCCATCGGCGTCGAATCGGTCTCATGCACCTGCGCGCCCGCCACCCGCACCTTCAAATCCGTCAGCGCATACTGCGCGACCACGCCCGTCGCCAGCGCGTCCTGAATCCCGGCCTCGATCTCCGGACGGAACTCCGCCGACAGAACCGCCGTCGAAATCCCGAACGCCACCGTATTGCCCGCCCCGCGCGGCGCCGGCGCCACCTCGATCGTCAGCCCGGCCATCTGCCGCTGGCCGCCGATCACGCGGTCGAAGACATGCTCGGCCCGGCCTTCCGCGGTCACCGTTTCGCGGTAGGCCACCATCGGCTTGCCGGCGTTGGCCTGCACCTTGTACTCGCGGAACATGCGGTCCTTGAGGATTTCCAGATGCAGTTCGCCCATGCCGCTCAAGATGGTCTGCCCGGTCTCGGCATTGATGGAGACCACGCAGGTGGGATCCTCGGCCGCCATCGCCGCCATCGCCTCCTGAAGCTTGACGCGGTCGGATTGCGACTTGGGCTCGATCGCCATCGAAATCACCGGCTCTGGAAAACGGATGCGCTCGAGCTCGACCGGATCGTTCTCGAAGCAAAGCGTATCGCCGGTCGTAACCTGCTTGAAGCCGCTGACGGCCCCGATTTCGCCGGCGTAAAGCGTCTCGATCTCTTCCCGGCTGTCGGCATGCAGGCGCACCAGGCGCATGACCCGCTCGCGCCGCCGCGTGCGGGGATTGTAAACGTTGGCGCCCTTCTTGATCTGGCCGGCATAGACCCGCACGAAAACGATCTGCCCGAGGTGGGCGTCGTTTGTCAGCTTGAACGCCAGCGCCGTCAAAGGCCCGAAATCGTCGGCCTCGCGCGTCACAACCGCCTGCGTCTTGGGATGATGCCCCTGCAGCAGCGGCACGTCGGACGGCGACGGCAGGTAGTCCACCACGCCGTCCAGCAGCAACTGCACGCCCTTGTTGCGCAGCGCGGAACCGCAGAACACCGGCACGATCTTGTTGGCCAGCACGGCCCGCCGCAACCCGGCGCGCAAAATCGCGGCCGGCACGTCCGGCGCGGCCAGATAGGCCTCCAGCACGGCCTCGTCCTGCTCCGCCACCTTCTCGACCAGCGCCGCGCGCGCCTTCTCGGAAGCCGCGCCCAGCTCAGAGGGCACCGGCCCGCGGGTCATCTTTTGCCCCAGCGTCTGATCGTCGAAGCTGACCGCTTCCATCGTCAGCAAATCGATCGCGCCCCGGAAAGACTCCTCGCGGCCCAGGGGCAGCTGCACCGGCACGCAGAGCGTGGCAAAACGGGCGTTCATCTGCGCCACCACGGCATCGAAATCGGCGCCCATGCGGTCCATCTTGTTGATGAAGGCCACCCGCGGCACATGGTAACGGTCGGCCTGGCGCCAGACCGTCTCGGACTGCGGCTGCACGCCGCCGACGCCGCAGAAGACCCCCACGGCCCCGTCCAGGACGCGCAGCGAGCGCTCGACCTCGACGGTGAAATCAACATGTCCCGGGGTATCCAGCAGATTGATCTGATGATCGCGCCAGAAACAGGTGGTGGCCGCGCTGGTGATCGTAATGCCGCGCTCCCGCTCCTGCGGCATCCAATCCATCGTGGCCGTGCCCTCGTGCACTTCGCCCATTCGGTGCACCAGCCCGGAGTAGAACAGGATCCGCTCGCTGACCGTCGTCTTGCCGGCGTCGATGTGGGCGATGATCCCCATGTTGCGCACCAAAGCCAGCGCGCGCAGGCGGTCGGGCGCTTCACGCGTCCGAGCAGCGCCCCGCGCCCCGGCTTTGGCATTCTCTTTCAAGGTTTGCAACATGTTGTACGGTTGATTGGGTGCGTTCGTTACCAGCGGTAGTGGGCGAAGGCCTTGTTGGCCTGCGCCATCTTGTGCACATCGTCGCGTTTTTTGACCGCGTTGCCCTGTTCCTGATAGGCATCCGAAATTTCCATGGCCAGCGCCCGCGCCATCGGCACGCCCTTGCGGGCATGCGAATACTGGATCAGCCAGCGCATCGCCAGCGCCATCTGGCGGCTGGGATTGACCTCCACCGGCACCTGGTAGGTCGCGCCGCCCACGCGGCGGCTCTTGACCTCCACGCGCGGCTTGATGTTGTCGATCGCGCGGGTGAAAACCTCGACCGTTTCCTTGTCCGGGATCTTGTTCTTGACCTGCTCCATGGCGCCGTAGACCACCCGCTCGGCGGTGGACTTCTTGCCGGAGTTCATCACATGACTGATCAGGCACCAAACCAGATCGCTCTTGAACTTGGTGTCCGTAGCGAAGGTCCGGCGGCTAGCTTTGCGTCTTCTGCCCATACCCTACACCTTAATCCGTTCGTCAGGTCTTCTTGGGAGTCTTCACGCCGTACTTGGACCGGCTGCGGCGACGGCCGTCGACCCCGACGGCGTCCAGCGTTCCGCGCACAATATGATAACGCACACCCGGCAAATCCTTGACACGTCCGCCGCGCACCAGCACGACGCTGTGCTCCTGAAGGTTGTGGCCTTCGCCGGGAATATAGGCCGTAACCTCGTAGCCGTTCGTCAGCCGCACACGGGCAACTTTGCGCAAGGCGGAGTTCGGCTTCTTCGGCGTTTGAGTCTTCACCGAAAGGCAGACGCCGCGCCGCTGCGGACAGCGTGTCAGCGCCGGCGACTTGCTTTTGTAGCGGATTTGCAACCGCCCCTTGCGGACAAGCTGATTAATTGTTGGCATTACGTGTTACACCCCTTTAACTGCGCAAAGGTTTTGAATTTATATTGTTACCGGGTTGTTTGTCAAGCTCAACCTAGCAATTCCTGTAATTTCTTTTCCGCCGCGCTTTCCTCGTGCGTTTCGCGCAACTCTTCTTCGGGAATCGGCTCGGCCAGCGGCACCAGGTGGATATGCTTGTACATCGGGAAACCCGTGCCGCCGGGGATCAGATGCCCCATGATCACGTTTTCCTTGAAGCCGTACAAGGTGTCCTCGCGGCCCAGCGTGGCCGCCTCGGTCAGCACGCGGGTCGTGTCCTGGAAGGACGCGGCCGAGATGAAGCTTTCGGTTTCGAGCGCGGCCTTGGTGATACCCAGCAGCGCCGGCTGCGCCTCGGCCGGTTCCTGGCCTTCGGCGATCGCGCGGGCGTTGACTTCCTGGAAGCCCTGTTTCTCGACCACCTCGCCCCACAGGAAATCGGTGCCCTTGGGATCGGTGATGCGCACCTTGCGCAGCATCTGGCGCACGATGACCTCGATGTGCTTGTCGTTGATTTCCACGCCCTGCAGACGGTAGACCTGCTGCACCTCGTTGAGCAGATACTCCTGCAATTCCTGGGGTCCGCAGATCTCCAGGATTTCCTGCGGCATGATCGGACCCTCGGTGAGCTGCTGGCCCTTCTGCACGACATCGCCCTTGAAGACCACGATGTGCTTGCCCATGGGAACCAGATGCTGTTCCTCGAAACCGGTCACGGAATCGCGGATCGTCAGGCAGCGGCGCCCGCGCTGGTTGGCGCCGAAATCCACCACGCCGTCGATCTTGGCGATTTCCGCGGCGTCCTTGGGACGGCGCGCCTCGAAAAGTTCCGCCACCCGCGGCAGACCGCCGGTGATGTCCTTGGTCTTGGATTCCTTGCGCGGCGTCTTGGCCAGCACGTCGCCGGCCATCATGGTATGGCCGTCCTTGATCATCACGTGCGCGCCGGACGGGATGCTGTAGGTCAGCGTCTCGTGTCCGCTTGTGACGAGCAACTGGGGATGCAGATCCTCCTTGTGCTCCAGGACCACCATCTCCATCATGCCCGTCGAGGCGTCCACTTCCCGCTTGACGGTGATGTTGTCCACAAAGCCCTGGTATTTCACCCGTCCGGCCTTCTCGGCCAGGATCGGCACCGAGTAGGGATCCCACTCGATGAAACTCACGCCCTTGGCGACCCGCCCGCCGTCCGGCACCGAAATGATCGCGCCGATGGCCAGCGTGTGGCGTTCCAGCTCGTGCTCGTCGGCGTCGAAAATGGCCACCGTGCCGTTCTTGTTCAGGACCACGAAGTTGCCCTTGGCGTTCTCGACGATGCGCAGCCCGGCGTAGCGGACCACGCCGTCGTGCTTGGCGATCACATGCGGCTGCTTGAAGACCGAACTCGCCGTACCGCCGATATGGAATGTCCGCATCGTGAGCTGCGTGCCCGGTTCGCCGATGGACTGCGCCGCGATGATGCCGACCGCCGTGCCGACATCGACCAGCAGGCCGGTCGACAGATCGCGCCCGTAGCAGCGGGCGCAGACGCCGCGCTTCGACTCGCAGGTCAGCACGCTGCGGATGTGCACCTGTTCCACGTCCGCCCCGGTGATCAGGTCGCCCAGCTTCTCGTCGATCTGGGTGTTGGCCGGCACGATCACCTGCTGGGTCACCGGATGGATCACATCCTGCGACAGCGTGCGTCCGATGATGCGGTCGCGCAAGGGCACGAGTTCCTCGTCGCCCTCGCCGATCGCCCGCACGGTGATGCCGTTCAGGGTGTTGCAGTCCAGCTCGATCACGCGCAGGTCCTGCGCCACGTCCACCAGTTTGCGGGTCAGATATCCGGCGTCGGCCGTCTTGAGCGCCGTATCCGCCAGCCCCTTGCGGGCGCCGTGGGTCGAAATGAAGTATTCCAGAACGTTCAAGCCTTCGCGGAAGTTGGACAGAATCGGCCGCTCGATGATCTCGCCCGAGGGCTTGGCCATCAGGCCGCGCATGCCGGCCAGCTGACGGATCTGCTGGCGGCTGCCGCGCGCCTTGGAATCCACCATCATGAAGATCGGGTTGCCCTGTTCGCTGCCGACGTTGTCCTCCATCGCGCGGTACATGGCGTGCGAGACTTCCTCGTTGGCCTGCGTCCAGATGTCTACGATCTTGTTGTAACGCTCGCCGTCGGTGATCACGCCGCGCCGGTATTGCTGCTCGACCTCGGCGACCTGCTTGTGGGCCTTGCCGATGATCGTGACCTTCTCGGGCGGAATGATCATGTCCACCAAGCCGATCGAAATGCCGGCGCGCGTGGCGTACTCGAAGCCGGTGTTCTTGATGCGGTCGAGCATCTGGATGGTTTCGACATGTCCGCTCACATGGTAGCAATGCCAGATGATCTTGCCCAGGAAGGTCTTGTCGCAGCAGCGGTTGATGAATCCCAGCTTGGCCGGGATGATTTCCTGGAAGAAAACCCGCCCGATGGTGGTCGTGATGACTTTCGAAGCGCTGTCGCCGAAGACCGTGGTCATGCCGAGATCCGGGTTGCGATAACGAATGCGCGTGTGCAAATGCACCGCGCCCTCGTCGTAAGCCAGGTGCGCCTCCATCGCGTCGTTGAAAATCGGCAGGTGATGGGTGTCGGGCTCGCTGTTTTTGGCGCGCTTCTTGTCCGCCAGCTTGTCCCGCTGCGCCGACGAGGTCAGGTAGTACACGCCGAGGGCGATATCCTGCGTCGGCGTCATGATCGGCTTGCCGCTGGAGGGCGAGAAGATGTTGTTCGTCGAAAGCATCAGCGAGCGCGACTCGATCTGCGCCTCGAACGACAGCGGCACGTGCACGGCCATCTGGTCGCCGTCGAAGTCGGCGTTGTAGGCCGTGCAAACCAGCGGATGCACGCGCAGGGCTTCGCCGTCCACCAGCACCGGCTCGAAGGACTGGATGCTGAGGCGGTGCAGGGTCGGGGCGCGGTTCAACATGACCGTCTTGTCTTTGATCACATCCTCGAGGATGTCCCAGACTTCGTTGGTCTGCTTGTCGATCAGCTTCTTCGCGCTGCGCACGGTGTTGGTGATGCCAAGTTCCTTCAGGCGGCGGATGATGAAGGGCTCGAAGAGCACCAGCGCCATCTTTTTCGGCAGTCCGCACTGGCGCAGTTTAAGCTCCGGCCCGACCACGATCACCGAACGTCCCGAATAATCCACGCGTTTTCCGAGCAGGTTCTGCCGGAAGCGGCCGCCCTTGCCCTTGAGCATGTCGCTCAGCGACTTCAGGGGGCGGTTGCCCGCGCCCGTCACCGGACGGCCATGGCGGCCGTTGTCGATCACTGCGTCCACCGCCTCCTGGAGCATGCGCTTTTCGTTGCGGATGATGACATCCGGCGTCTTGAGCTGCAGCAGGTTCTTGAGCCGGTTGTTGCGGTTGATCACCCGGCGGTAGAGGTCGTTAAGGTCGGAGGTCGCAAAACGGCCGCCCTCCAGCGGCACCAGCGGACGCAGGTCCGGCGGAATCACCGGCATCACCTGCATGATCATCCACTCCGGACGCGTGCCGCTCGACCGGAAGCCCTCGATCACCTTCATGCGCTTGGCGGTTTTTTTCTTGTTCTGCTTGCTCTTGGTCTCGACCATCTGGCGGCCGAGCTCTTCCATGAGCTGATTGAGGTTGACCTCGGCCAGCAGATCGCGCACGCCCTCGGCGCCCATCTTGGCGACAAACGATTCGCCGTATTTATCCTGGGCCTCGCGATAGTCCAGCTCGTTCAGCAGCTGGCACTTCTGGAAGGGCGTGGACTTGCCGGGATCGACCACCACGTAGTCCTCGTAGTAGAGCACCCGTTCGAGGCTGCGGGCGGTCATGTCGAGCACCAGCCCGATGCGGCTGGGCGTACACTTGAAAAACCAGATGTGCGAAACCGGCACCGCCAGGTCGATGTGCCCCATGCGTTCGCGGCGCACGCGGCTGAGGGTGATCTCGACGCCGCAGCGGTCGCAGATCACGCCTTTGTGCTTGATGCGCTTGTATTTTCCGCAACTGCACTCCCAGTCGCGCGTCGGGCCGAATATGCGCTCGCAAAACAAACCGCCTCTTTCGGGCTTGTAGGTCCGGTAGTTGATCGTCTCGGGATTCTTAACCTCGCCAAAACTCCATTGGCGAATCGTTTCCGGCGACGCCAGGGTAATCCGGACGGCTTCCAGTCCGTCCGGCTGCGTCACTCCCAATCGTTCGCGCGCAAATGCAGAGGTGCTCAAAATATGCCTCCCGATCCTCCGGCGGTAGTCGGCCGCCGGACCAGCTTAGACTTTACTGTTATCGTGCTGCCTGGTGCGGACATCAAGGCCGATGGCGCGCATTTCGTTGATCAGCACATTGAACGACTCGGGCCGTCCCGAATCGAGGGAATTCTCGCCCTTCACGATGGATTCGTAGATGCGCGTCCGTCCGGCGACATCGTCGCTCTTGACCGTCAGCATCTCCTGCAGCGCGTAGGCCGCCCCATAGGCCTCGAGCGCCCATACTTCCATTTCGCCCATGCGCTGGCCGCCGTATTGCGCCTTGCCGCCCAGCGGTTGCTGGGTCACGAGCGAATACGGCCCCACGGCGCGCGCATGAATCTTATCGCTCACCAGGTGATGCAGCTTGAGCATGTAGATCTGCCCAACCACCACCCGCTGGTCGAAAGGCTTGCCGGTCCAGCCGTCGTAAAGCACCGTCTTGCCGTCCTTGGGCGCCTTGATGTCGTCCAGCAGCTTGTGAATGTGCTCCTCGGCGATGCCGTCGAAGACCGGGGTGCCCGCGTAAAGGCCGAGGGCCTTGCACGCCAGGCCCAGATGGGTTTCGAGCACCTGCCCCACGTTCATGCGCGAAGGCACGCCGAGCGGATTGAGCACGATGTCCACCGGCCGGCCGTCGGGCAGGAAGGGCATGTCGGCCTCAGGCAGAATGCGCGCGACCACGCCCTTGTTGCCGTGCCGCCCGGCCATCTTGTCGCCGACGGAAAGCTTCTTCTTGCTCGCGACGTAGACGCGCACCTGCTTGATCACCCCGGCGTCCAGGTCGTCGCCGCTCTCCACGCGCCCCATGGCGTTCTCGTACTCGTGGCCCAGTTCCGCGAAGCGGCTCTGGTACTCGGCGATGATCTCGTGGATCTTGATCTGGATCGGGCTGCTCTCGATCTCGATGTGATCGCTGGCCTCGGCCAGCTTGCGCAGCAGCGTCTTGGTGATCTTGCGGTTGGATGGAATGATGATCTCGCCGGTCTTGATGTTCACGACATCGAGCGGGATCTTTTCGCCCAGCAGGATGTTGCTGAACTTCTCGGTCAGCTCGTCCACCAGCTCCGCGCGCTTGGTCTTGACCTCGTCGGTCAGGCTCTTGGACTGCCGGCGGCGGTCGGAGGCCGAGGTCTTCTCGTCCACCAGATCCTTGTGCGCCGAAACCTTCACGTCCATCACGATCCCGTAAACGCCGCTCGGCACGGTCAGCGAGGTGTCGCGCACGTCCGCGGCCTTCTCGCCGAAGATCGCCCGCAGCAGCCTTTCCTCCGGCGCCAGTTCGGTTTCGCTCTTGGGCGTGATCTTGCCGACCAGGATGTCGCCGGGCTTGACCTCCGCGCCGATGCGGATCACCCCGTCGGCGCCGAGGTTGCGCAGCGCATCCTCGCCGATGTTGGGAATGTCGCGGGTGATCTCCTCGGGGCCGAGTTTGGTGTCGCGCGCGCCCACCTCGAAATCCTGGATGTGGATCGAGGTGAAAACGTCGTCGCGCACCACGCGCTCGCCGATCAGGATCGCGTCTTCGAAGTTGTAGCCGTTCCAGGGCATGAAGGCCACCAGCACGTTCTTGCCCAGCGCCAGTTCGCCGTGATCGCAGGCCGGGCCGTCGGCCAGCACGTCGCCCGCCTTGATCTTGTCGCCCACATGCACGACCGGCTTTTGATTGCCGCAGGTGCCGGCGTTGGAGCGCATGAACTTGCGCAGGCGATAGCGGTGCAGGTTCGTCTTCTTGCCGGCCGCGGCCGGCTCCTCCACATCCACGCGCTCGGACGACACGTAACGCACCACGCCCGCCGCCTCGGCCAGCACCAGCACGCCCGAATCCCGCGCGATGCGGGCCTCGATGCCGGTCGCCACATAGGGACGCTCGGTCGTCAGCAGCGGCACGGCCTGCCGCATCATGTTGGCGCCCATCAGCGCGCGGTTGGCATCGTCGTGCTCAAGGAAGGGAATCAAACCGGCCGCCACGCTGATCACCTGCTTGGGCGACACGTCCATGTACTGGACCTTTTCCGGCGGCACGGCCATGGACTCGCCGCGGTAGCGCACCGAGGCCAGATCGCAGCAGACCCGGCCCTTGGCGTCGATCGGCGTATTGGCCTGCGCAATCACGTACTGCTCTTCGCGGTCCGCGCTCAGGTAGTCCACCGTCTGCGTGACATGCCCCTTTTCAATCTTGCGGTAGGGCGTCTCGATGAAGCCGAAGCGATTGACGCGGGCATAAATGCCCAGCGAAGAGATCAAGCCGATGTTCGGGCCTTCCGGCGTCTCGATCGGACAGATGCGGCCGTAATGGCTGCTATGCACGTCGCGCACCTCGAAGCCCGCGCGCTCGCGGCTCAGACCGCCCGGTCCCAAGGCGCTCAGACGCCGCTTGTGGGCCAGCTCGGCGAGCGGGTTCGTCTGATCCATGAACTGGCTCAGCTGGCTGCGTCCGAAGAAGTCCTTGACCACCGCCGAAAGCGTCTTGGGATTGACCAGCCGCGAGGGCATCAGCGACCCGCTGTTCGGATCGAACAGGGTCATGCGCTCGCGCACCAGCCGTTCCGCCCGCGAGAGTCCGATGCGGCACTGGTTTTCCAGCAGTTCGCCGACCGTCCGCACGCGGCGGTTGCCGAGATGGTCGATGTCGTCCACCGCGCCTTCACCCAGGTGAATCTTGATCAGGTAGCGGATGGCCGCCACAATGTCGCGACCGGTGATGTCCAGCGTGCGCAGTTCTTCCAGTCCCTCGGTGGCCGGCAGCAGCTCCTCGTGGCGCTCCTTGACCATGCCGGCGAAAATATCGTCGACCGCCTTGAGGTCGGCGCCGAGCTTCTGGTTGATCTTGTAGCGGCCCACGCCGCCCAGATCGTAGCGCCGGGCGTCGAAAAACAGGCGCTTGACCAGCTGCCGGGCGTTGGGAATCGTCGCGGGGTCGCCCGGACGCAGGCGGCTGTAAATATCCTTCAGGGCCTCGTCGCGGCTGGAGGTTTCGTCGGTGCGTATGCTCTTCAAAAGCACGCCGCCATCCCAGGCGGTGTTGATGACGGAGGCATGATGCGCGCCCGCGGCGCGCATCTGGGAGAGCACGTTCTCCGTGACCGGCTCGTACTTCTTGGCCAGCACGGTTTTCGAATCGATGTCGAAAACGTCCTCGCGGAACACCAGGTTGGCAATCTCGTCCTCGGCCATGGTGTCGGAAATCTTGATGCTCTCGAACGAATAGAACAGGCGCAGCAGTTCCTCGTCCGTGCCGGTGCGCAGGGCCGAGCCGTTCTCGTCGCGCGCCAGGGCGCGCAGGAAGGTCGGCGCCAGGAATTTGCGGCGGCGGTGGCGGCGGTCCAGGTAAATCCACAGCAGGTCCTGGGCGTCGAACTGCACCTCGACCCACGAGCCGCGGTCGGGAATGATCCGGAAGGAATAGAGGATCGAACCGCTGGAGTGGTTGGTCTGCTCGAAACAAATGCCCGGCGAACGATGCAGCTGGCTGACGATGACCCGCTCGGCGCCGTTGATGATGAAAGCGCCCTGCTGGGTCATGAGCGGCACTTCGCCCATGTAGACGACCTCCTCGCGCACTTCCTCGCCGTCCTTCAGGCGGAAGGTGACATGCAGCGGCGCGGCAAAGGTCAGTCCCTCCCGGATGCATTCCACCTGGTCCAGCTTGGGCGCGGACAATTCGTAGCGCACGAATTCGAGCGCATACCGGCCGTCGTAACTTTCGATCGGAAATACCTCGTGGAACACCGCCTGCAGTCCGACCTTGCGCCGTTTAGCGGACGGGGTCTCCAACTGCAGGAACTCCCGAAACGAAACCGTCTGAATCTCAATGAGATTCGGCGGTTCGATCACGTCAACCAATTTCCCGTAGTTCGTTCGTGCAACCATGCCAGCCACCTGTGATTTGTAGGTTTACGGATCGCAAAAGAAAGCGGGCGCGCCGCCCCAGCGGCGCGCCCTGCGTCCACGGCCCTACTTGACCTCGATGGCGGCGCCTGTCTTTTCCAGCGCTTCCTTGATCTTGGCGGCTTCTTCCTTGGTCACGCCTTCCTTGACGTTCTTCGGCGCGCCTTCGACCAGATCCTTGGATTCCTTCAGGCCCAGACCGGTGATCGCGCGAACTTCCTTGATCACGTTGATCTTGTTGGGACCGACTTCCTTCAAGACGACGGTGAATTCGGTCTGCTCGACCGCTTCCGCGCCCGCCGCCGCGCCCGGAGCCGCCGCCGCTGCCGCCATCGGCACCGCCGCCGTCACGCCGAGCCGCTGCTCCAACGCCTTGACCAGCTGGGAAAGTTCGAGCACGCTGATGCCCTCGACCCAACTGATGAATTCCGCCATCTTGCCTTCGACCTTGATTTCGTCTGCCATGGGAGTCATTTCCTTTCTATACCGATCAACGCTTTTACGCCGCGTTTAGCTGCTGCTTCTTTTGTTCCACTGCGTTCAATACATAGAGTAAACTGCAAAGTTTGCTGTGCAGCGTACCCACCAGCCGCGAAAGCGGCGCCGCGACCGTGCCGACGAACTGCCCGAGGAGTTGATCCCTCGATGGCAGATCCGCCAGCACACCCACCGCCGCGGGGTCGAGGTAAAGATCCCCGAGCATTCCCCCCTTGGCGATCGGCAGATTCACTCCGGCCATGAAGGCCTTGAGAACCTTGGCGACCTCCGTCACCTCGCCTCCGGTGACCATGGCCGACTGGCCGGTGAGGCATTCCTCCAGTCGAGTCCACCCACGTTCCGTCACCACGTGACGGACGAAACTGTTTTTCACCACATGGACCTCGGACCCGGCCTTGCGCAACTTCTTGCGCAAACCCAGGAACTGATCACCTTCATTCCGCGATAGTCGGTGATCAGAAAGAAGGAGGAACCCGCGACCCTGTCGCGCACCTCCCCCAAAATCGCCTGCTTCTCGGGACGATATGTCTTCTTCTTCTCGGAAATTTCGTTTGTCATGCCGGCAGTCCTCTTAGTCGTGCACGTCCACGCGGACTCCCACGCCCATCGTGGAACTCAGCGTGCAACGCTTGATGAATACACCCTTGGCCGAAGCCGGACGCGAGGCATGAATGGCTGCCACGACCGCCCGCACATTTTCCAGCAGCGAAGCCGGCGCGAAGGAACACTTGCCGAACGGCACCTGAACGTTGCCGTTCTTGTCCATGCGAAACTCGACGCGCCCCTCCTTGGAGGCCTTGACCGCCGCCGCCGTGTCCTCGGAGACCGTGCCGGTTTTCGGGTTCGGCATCAGCCCGCGCGGACCGAGAACCTTGCCCAACTTCCGCACTTCCTTCATCGCGTCCGGCGTGGCGATCGCCACGTCGAACCCTGTCCAGCCGCTCTTGACCTTCTCGATCAGCGCTTCGTAGCCGACCTCGTCGGCGCCCGCCGCGAGGGCCGCATCCGCCGCCGCCCCGGCCGCGAAAACGATCACACGCTGCGTCTTGCCCGTGCCGTGCGGCAGCGAGACCGTGCCGCGCACGCCTTGATCGGACTTGGCCGTGTCCACCCCCAGCCGAAAGGCGACTTCCATCGTCTCGTCGAACTGCGCGGGGTGATTCGCCTTCAGAAAATCGATCGCCGCCGGAAGCGTGTAGACCTCCGGTTTGACCTTCGCCTGGACCGCCCTGTACTTCTTGCCGTGATTAGCCATGGTTAGTTCAGCACCTCGATCCCCATGCTGCGCGCGGTGCCTTCGACCATGCGCGCGGCCATCGTTTCATCGGTCGCGTTCAAATCCGCCAGCTTGGCGCGGGCGATTTCCAAAACTTGCGCGTGCGTCACCTTGCCGACCTTGTCGCGATTCGGCACGCCGGATCCCTTGGCCAGACCCGCCGCCCGCTTGAGCAGCGAGGAGGCCGGCGGACTCTTCGTGATGAATGTGAACGAACGGTCCTGATAAACGGTGATCACCACCGGAATCACCAGCCCCGCCATGTTCTGCGTCTCGGCGTTGAACGCCTTGCAGAACTGCATGATGTTCACGCCGTGCGAGCCCAGCGCCGGACCGACGGGCGGCGCCGGATTGGCCTGCCCCGCCGGTATCTGCAACTTGATCTTGCCCGTAACTTTCTTTGCCATGATGATGTCCTGTCGCGCCGCGCCCTCCGGCCAACGGCGCGCTTATGATTGTCCGCCGGCGTCTCAGGCTTTCTCGACCTGCCAGTATTCCAGTTCGACCGGCGCCGTCCGGCCGAAAATTTCCACGTCCACCTTGAGCTTGCCGCGATCCGCGTCCACCGTCTCAACCACCCCGGTGAAATTCATGAACGGACCGTCGTTAATCTTCACCTTGTCGCCCGCGTCATACAGAATCTTGGGCTTGACCTTTTCCTTCTTGTCCTCGACCTTGTACAGCAGGTCGTTGACCTCCTCGTCGCGCAAAGGCGCCGCCCGGTCGCCGCCCACGAACCCGATCACGCCCGGCGTGTCGCGAATGAAATACCAGACCTTTTCGACCAGCCGCGGACCAGCCGGCGCCGGCTTGCGCGACCGCGACTTCGAAGGCTTTACCGGTTCCGCCACCGGCCCGGTCTCGTACAATTTCAGATGCACCAGCACGTAGCCCGGAAAGAACTTGCGCGTGGTCGTCGTCTTGACGCCGTTCTTGACCTCGGAAACCTTTTCCGTGGGAATCAGGACCTGATCGATCAGGTCCCGCATTTCCTCGGTATCGAGCCGCCGCTCGATGCTTTCCTTGACCTTGGCTTCCTGCCCGGTCAACGCCTGCAATACAAACCAATGTTTATCGCTCATCCCGCTCCCTCGCTTACCGGGTTGTCAGGAACCTGATGATGTGGCTGATGAAAAAATCGCTCAGCCCGATAAACGCGGTGAACAACGCCACGGAAACGATCACCACCAGCGTGGACTCCATCAATTCGCCACGCGTCGGCCAGGAGGATTTTTGCAGCTCCGTGCGCACATCCCCCAAAAAGCCCGTGACTTTATGTACGGTTTCCGCCGCCTTGTTCATCGCCGACTCCTTCGCGCACAACCGCTTCGATCGTTTAAATGGCAGGGCAGGAGGGACTTGAACCCCCAACACCCGGTTTTGGAGACCGGTACTCTGCCAATTGAGCTACTGCCCTGTATCCTCGGCCAGACGCTGACGCCTGTGCGTCAGCGGGTCTCCTTGTGCATTACATGTTTGCGTTCCGCCGGGCAGAATTTCTTGATCTCCAGCCGGTCGGGCGTCGTGCGTTTATTCTTTGTGGTGGTGTAATTACGGCGCTTGCACGTCGTACACGCCAACGTCACCAAATCCCTGGGCATGCGGGTTCCCCTTTCGAAACGCCACGCCGAATACGAGGTCTTCCCTCACGTCCAGCCCGGCCCGCCGTTACAAATCGCGTTACTTGATGATTTCCGAGACCGTTCCGGCGCCGACCGTGCGGCCGCCTTCGCGAATGGCAAAGCGCATGGCCTTCTCCATGGCCACCGGCACGATCAGCTTGACCTCGATCGCCACGTTGTCGCCGGGCATCACCATTTCCACGCCCTCGGGCAGTTCGATGTCTCCCGTCACGTCAGTCGTGCGGAAGTAGAACTGCGGACGATAGCCCTTGAAGAAGGCCGTGTGCCGCCCACCCTCGTCCTTGCTCAGGACGTACAACTGGCACTTGAAATGCGTGTGCGGCGTCATCGAACCCGGCTTGGCCAGCACCTGGCCGCGCTCCACGTCTTCCTTCTTCGTGCCGCGCAGCAGGACGCCGATGTTGTCGCCCGCCTGACCCTGATCGAGCAGTTTGCGGAACATCTCGACGCCGGTCGCGGTCGTCTTGACCGTCGGCTTGATGCCCACGATTTCGACTTCGTCGCCGACCTTGACGATTCCGCGCTCCACCCGGCCCGTGACCACCGTCCCGCGGCCTTCGATCGAGAACACGTCTTCGATCGGCATCATGAACGGCTGGTCAAGCGGACGGGCAGGTTCCGGAATGAAGTTGTCCAGGGCGTCCATCAGTTCCTGAATGCACTTGGCCGCCGGATCGTCCGCCGTCTTGGCCTGTACGGCCGCCAGGGCGCTGCCGCGAATGATCGGCGTCTTGTCGCCAGGGAAATCGTACTTGGACAGCAGTTCGCGGATTTCCATCTCGACCAGGTCGATCAACTCCGGATCGTCCACCGTGTCCACCTTGTTCAGGAATACGACCAGCGCCGGTACGCCCACCTGGCGGGCCAGCAGAACATGCTCGCGCGTCTGCGGCATCGGACCGTCCGCGGCGCTCACCACCACGATCGCGCCGTCCATCTGCGCGGCGCCGGTGATCATGTTCTTGATGTAGTCGGCGTGACCCGGACAGTCCACATGCGCATAGTGACGCTTGACCGTCGAATATTCGACGTGCGAGGTCGCGATCGTCAGAATCTTGGTCGGATCGCGACGCCCCTGCGACTCGGAGGCCTTCGCCACCTGATCGTAGGGAATATAGTCGGCAAGACCCTTCAGCGACTGCACGCGCGTGATCGCCGCCGTCAGTGTGGTTTTACCATGATCGACGTGACCGATCGTTCCGACGTTCACGTGTGGCTTGTCCCGTTTGAATGCTTCTTTGGCCATCGTCTCTTCCTCCTTACGTCTACCGTCGTTTTCTCCGCGCCGTTTCCGATGCTCAATTCCTGCCGCGGGCATGGAGCCCATGAGCGGGATCGAACCGCTGACCTCTTCCTTACCAAGGAAGTGCTCTACCAACTGAGCTACATGGGCCTCGATTCATCACCCGTCCAAAAAACATTCGGCAGCGACACCACCCCTCAAGCCCCGTGCGCCTCTTGCGGCACAAAGGGATTACGGCGATGTCTGCTGCTTTTTCTCGATCCGACCAGCGGTTGAAACCGTCGGTCAGAACGAAGGAAGATACCACAACCGGAATGCGTGTCAACAGCTTTTTACAATTTTGTCGCGTAGTTTTCAAAAGCGGAATTCTTGGAGCGAGCAAAAGCGGAATTTTTACTTGGGGCGGTTAGTAAAGAGCAGGACTGGCAGTGTGCCGGTTTTGGGAGGGGCAGCGAGTACCGAGTGATGGCCGGAGGGATGGT
>CAIYGI010000090.1 GCA_903925685.1 uncultured bacterium | reverse complement strand
GGATTTCTTAACGCAGAGGCGCAAAGCCGCAGAGAATGCAGTATTGAGTTAAGCAAAATCCTTTCTCCGCGCCTCCGCGCCTCCGCGTGACAATCTCTTCCTCTTCATTCGTGATGATTCGTGCAGATTCGTGGGCAACCTTCCCCGCTCAACGTTCAACGTTCAACTGGGGAAAGCAAAACGCCCCGGCTGGAGGACCGGGGCGAAACAGGAAACAATGGAAGCGCGAGGTTTTGGACTTGCGGGGTTTGCGGCGAAGACCGGTCAGCAGACCAGCGAGTCCGAAGAGCGCCAGGCTCGTGGGTTCAGTCCCCGGCCGACTTCAATTTTTTCGGTCTCGGTGTTGGCGCAGTCGGTCGCATGGAATTTGCCGTCACTGGACTGCATTTTAAGTTGTCCGGTTTTTTCGGACACCTGCTCATGCCTTCGTAGTCAAAGGATCTGTTGTGCGACTTTGCGCGCTCGCTCCGCAATTTCGATGCAGCGTTGCCCGATTTTCTCATCGGGGTGAAATTCCGGCAACGCGCTGCCCATCGGATACTTGGAGGGCAGATAAGCGTGTCACCCGGAAGTAGCAAGTCCCAGCGTTCCGCGCAATTCCGAGCGGGCTTTATTCATGATGACGATTATTCATAAAGCACTTCGCCGTCATCGAGAATGCCTTTGATGAAGCTGTCGTTCATGGCCAGACGGTCGGTCACTTCAGTCGGCCGCTTTACCAACAGGTCCATCGGAAACGGCGCATCGGTCCGCAACCGCATGGCGATGGCCTGATCCACATTACGGGACTTGTCGTGATCCATGATCACCAACAAGTCCACATCGCTGTCATCCGTGGCCTGGCCCCGTGCATACGAGCCGAAAAGGATTACCCGCTGAGGCCGGAATTCCCGGCCGATCGTTCTGGCATATTTTCGAATCTGTGTCCGGTCGATCACGGGTGAATTCTCCCCAGGCATAGACGAAGATTTAAAACAGTTGCGGTTGTCCCGTCCCGTTGTCTGCCACCGCCCCATTTTATACCACAACGGCATTCCGGTTGGCGAGGAGTTTGGGGAGTGGTGAGTGGTGAGTGGTGAGTGGGGAGTGGGTGAGTCGGTGAGGCGGTGAGGCGGGAGAAATGCGGCTGGTTTGCTTAACTCAACACTGCATTCTCTGCGGCTCTGCGCCTCTGCGCGAGTGAGTCTGGATTTATTCAGGGCCGTTCGAATTAAGACGAAGAGGTTCTCGCGCAGAGGCGCGGAGAGCGGTAAGTCGGTGAATCAGTAAGTCGGTAAGTCGGGGAAGAGGGAGGAAGGCGAACGTTGAACAGTCAACATCGAGCGCTGAACGGGGAACGAGGGAGGGTTGCCCACGAATCTGCACGAATCATCACGAATGAAGAGGAAGAGATTTTAACGCAGAGGCGCAGAGGGAAGATGGGTTGCTTAACTAAATACTGCATTCTCTGCGGCTATGCGCCTCTGCGTTAAGAAATCCGGATTTATTCGTGGCGATTCGTTTCATTCGTGGGCAGATCTTGATTGACGGGGGGAGGGTTGCCCACGAATCTGCACGAATTGACACGAATAAAGAGGAAGAGGTTTTCACGCGGAGGCGCGGAGGCGCGGAGGCGCGGAGGAAAGATGGGTTGCTTAACTCAATACTGTATTCTCTGCGTCTCTGCGTCTTTGCGTCAATGATTCCGGATTTATTCCGAAAACGAACGGGGAACGGGGAACGAAATGCAATAACCAATATCCAACACGGAATGTCCAATATCCAATGAAGAGCATTCAAGTGAGAACGAAAACGCCCCAGCTGGAGGGCCGGGGCGAAACAGGAACCAATTGGAGCGCGAGTTTTAGGACTTGCGCAGCTTCCGACGGAGTCCAACCAACAGTCCACCGAGTCCGAAGAGCGCCAGGCTCGTGGGTTCCGGGACCGGTTGCACGGTTGTGAAGCCTAAACCGGGTGTGTTTGAAGTGTCCGCACCGAGCGCCGCGACGCCACCGATATTAATCGTCCCGCTTGAGCCAGTGTCTGCATTAAACTCCAGTATTGTTTCCGACACAGCTTGCCAACTATTCGCGGCTGAGTAAATGAACCCAGCCTGCGTCGAAGCGCTATTGAAGAACCGGATGTACACATAATGATTATTCAGCGAATTATTTGGACTAACAAACTCACTGCTAAAACCATGCAAGGCACCATTAAAATTGCCACTGTCTAGCACCGTTCCTTGGTTCCAAGTACCCCCCTCGTAGGCGGTGAATAATGCGTTGTAGTCCGGCGCTGAGGTCCCGGCGTCAATCAACTGACAAAGCCAGTTGTCCCCAACGGTGCCGGGTTGCCCACCAGTCGAATCGTAGATCCCGAATCCCGCCCATGCGTTGTCGTATACGCTCCAAGCAATCGTTATTGAAGCGTTAGCATTGAAAACCAAGGCACATGCCAAGGCAATTGCGGTAAGTATTTTTTTCATTTCGTATTATCTCCCTATTTCTGCGAACAACAGGCGGCCCTCGGAGAGGCCGCCATTACCAGTTTTATTGAAGGGGGCTTACGCGCAACCACTGAAGACCGCCCGGATTCTTGATCAGATAACCGGTGCCGGCTGCTATCACGTTGGTGTCAACGACCGTCGTGCCCCTGACAAAGTGACCACCCAACGTCGGGTTTGCCGTCTTATTGAAGTACACGGACGTAGTCCAAGCACCCGCACCCCCACCACTTTCCGGCAACCACATCGTAATCAAGGTCGCGTTGGTGTCACTTGAACTTGTACCACCTTGAAAACCTGGCGAATTCGTCAGACCACTGGTCGCAAAGGTCGTATCCACAACCGTCATACCGCCCGCGAAGATGCGCTGCCCAGCACCAGCCACAACCTTTTGACTGTTACCACTGACCTCGCCGGCAACGGTGAGGTTGGTCGCGGCTCCGCGCCGGGTCACAAGGAAACCCTCATCGCGGTCAATTGGAGAATTATCTACAACTGTCGTGCCCCTGACCCAGTGACTACCCAACGTCGGGTTTGCCGTCTTGTTGTAGTACACAGAGCTAACCCAAGCACCCGCGCCACCACCACTGGTTGGACTCCAGAAAGTAATCAAGTCGGCATTTGTATCGCTAGAACTGTTTCCACCATCCAACACCGGACTGCCAGGGGCACCGAAGACATCCCGAATCCGGTAGGCCGAGGTGATTTTGTAGCCGCAGTTGACAAGGTCACCGGCGTTGATGTCCGTCAAGGCGTCCTTGAGGGTCAGGATGCTGGCCGTGTTATTGGTGATGTAGAAGTGGCGGCCGACGAACGGGCTGTTCGACTGGGTCACTTCGACGAAGCAGTAACTGGCGCCAGCGGCGTCCACACCCGTAGCTTCCCAGTTGTAACGACCGGGGACCAAGGATTCGCCGACCGTGATGGTCGTCGAGTTGTTGGCGGTGATTACGCCGCGGATATCCGGGATCTTGGTCATGGGCAAGGCCATGATCTGGCGACGCGCGCCGGGGACATCCAGTTTGAAATAACCGACCACGTTGACCGAACTGACATCAGCGGCCATTGCCGAACCGGCCATACAGGCCGCGGCGACCAGTGTACTCACTACGACTTTGAGTTTCATTCTCTCACCCTCCAATGGTTCCAGACCTGTTTTGTTTCCGAACACGCGATGATTAGACCATAAAGCAGCGGCGGCGTCAATGTAAATGTAAAGTTTTTTTCGTCCCCCCGGGACCATGCGAACCGCACCGTTTGAACTTATGGTGGAATGGTAGCGGATGGGCGGGAGGAAGTCAAGGGGGAAGTAGGCTGTTAGGCTGTTAGGCTGTTAGGAAGAAAGGCGGTGAGAAAGGAGGAAAGCGTAGCTGCCGCGGTGACGCGGTGGCGAGGGTGGAGAGGAGACTGTTTCGCGGCAGGCGCTTGACGGGCGCGCCACCTGCCGCAGGCAGGCGGCTACGAAAGAGGGCGCGGAGAAAGGTTCGCCGACAACCGACTCACCGACTCACCGATTCACCGCTTCGCCTTCCAGCAGGTATTGCCAGGCGGGCAGGATGGCGATGGAGCCTTCGGGGAACTCGAGGAGTTGTTCATCGTCGTCCCTGGTCACGAGGCAGGCGCGGCTGTTTGGGTGTTCGCGCAGGGCTTCGCGCAGGGCCGCCGTTTCCCGATCCAGAGTGCGGCTGCCTTCGGGCGCGCGTTCGGAAACCTGGACGAAACGGAGGGCGCCGGCCGGTTCGCGCCACACGAAATCCACTTCCCTGCCCGTGCCGGTCCGATAGTAATGAAGTTCCCGTCCGCGCCGGCGGCCGTCCACAAAGACCAGATTTTCCAAAAGGTGCCCGCTGTTGACGAGCACGCCGGTGGAGGTGGAACGCACCAGGGCATGGTCAATGGCGTAGATTTTTTTCGGATTGGCGTGCTGCCGGCTCAGGGAGGCATCGAACAGCCGCACGGTGAAGAGGGCGTAGGCGTCCTCCAGCCAGTCGAGGACTTCGCCCACGAAGGTCTTGCTGGCGCGGTGTCCGAGCGACTTGAGGTACCCGGTCAAGGCGTTGATCGTGTACATGGACGCGGCGGCGTTCAGCAGCCGGTAGGCCATGTCCCGCACCGCGCGAGGGTGCAGGGCGTCGTGTCTTTCCACCACGTCCCGAAACACCATGGTTTTGAAATACTCCTGATGGATCATCACCCGCAGGGGGGCGTCGGCATCCAGCACTTCGGGGAATCCGCCGCGCGCCCAGTAGTCATCGAAGGCCTTGCGCACGCGCAGCCGGGCCTGCTGTCCGCGCAGGTCGACGGCCACGCCGCGCGCGTCCAGAAACTCGGCAAACGAGAAGGGAAAGAGTTCCCAAGCCAGCGCCCGGCCGCGCATCGCGGTACCCACTTCGCGGGCCAGCATGCCCGCCGACGAACCGGTCAGATAAACGGACATCTTCTCGGCGCGCATGATCCGATCCGCGAACAACTCCCAATTTTGGGCCATTTGGATCTCGTCGAGAAAGCAGTGAACGCCGCCGCGCCCCTGTTTTTCGGGGTAGAGTCCGAAGTAGGCCTCCGTCAGAAGTTTGAGATTTCCGTGGCGGACTTCATCCAGGCGGTCGTCGAACAGATTGACATACAGGATGTCCTCGGCGGACGCGCCGCCCTTCAGCAGGCCGGCGATAATCTGGTGCAGCAGCGTGGACTTGCCGCAGCGCCGGGCGCCGATGCAGACGAAGGCCTTGCCCGGCATGCGCCGGTAGGCCAAACGCCGCTGAACGCCGGTGAACAGCGTCTGCCGCTGCGTCTCCAACAACACATCCTGAACCAAACGGAGCGAACTCATGCCGGTATAGTGGTAAAGTATATGACCACTTGCAAGCATAATCGGTAATCGGGGGGACTGGAAGAAAGCAGAAAGCGGAAAGCGGAGGGCGGTGAGGCGGTGAGTCGGTGAGTCGGTGAGCCGGTGAAGCGGAGGTCGGAGGAAAGCGGAAAGTAGAGGGCGGAGGTCGGAAACGTCGAACAGTCAACATCGAACGCTGAAGGTTGAACGAGGGCGGGGAAACTGCCCACGAATCTGCACGAATCGCCACGAATGAAGATGAAGAGATTCTCGCGCTGAGGCGCAGAGGCGCGGAGGGAAGATGGGTTGCTTAACTCAATCCCGCATTCTCTGCGGCTCTGCGCGAGTGAATCCGCATTCATTGACGGGTGGCTTTGCCTTCTGGCGGGACGGGTTTGCTGTTCTGCGAAGTCGCGCTTCGCAAAGTAGCAAGGTCGGCCTTCCAAAATCAGGGAGTTTAACGCGGAGAAGGGTTCGCCGACAACCGATTCACCGCCTCACCGACTCACCGACTCACCGCTTCACCGACTCACCGACTCACCGGCTCACCGACTCACCGATTCACCGACTCACCGACTCACCGATTCACCGACTCACCCTCCTCTTTCCCGCGCATGTCTTGACGCTGGGCGGGGGATGAACGTAGGCTTGGCGGCGGTTGCAGCAACAATCATTATGGAAGGAAATAGCGCTTATGAAAAAAATGGGTTTTTTGAAGGGCATTGCGATCGTTGGGCTGGTGGCGGGGTTGGGAACGACAGTGGTGCGGGGGGCGGATCTGCCGGACGGACTGTATGCGCGTTTCAAAACCGCGAAGGGCGAGATCGTTTGCGCGCTGGAAATGGACAAAGCGCCGTTGACGGTGGTCAACTTCGTCGGCCTGGCGGAGGGCACGATCAAGCACAATCGCGGGGCGGGCGCGCATTTTTACGACGGACTGACTTTCCACCGGGTGATCCCGAATTTCATGATCCAGGGCGGGTGTCCGCTGGGCAACGGCAGGGGCGGGCCGGGATATGCGTTCAAGGACGAGTTCAGCGCGGACTTGAAGCACAACGCGCCGGGCATGCTTTCGATGGCCAACGCGGGCCCCGGCACGAATGGCAGCCAGTTCTTCATCACGCATGTGCCCACGCCCGGGCTGGATGGCAAGCACACGATCTTCGGGCATGTGGTCGAAGGAATGGATGTGGTCAACAAGATCGAGAAGGGCGACAAGATCGAGAGCGTCACGATCGTGCGCGTGGGCGCCAAGGCGAAGGCGTTCAAGGCGGATCAGGAGGCGTTTGAGAAGAAGAGGTGAATCGGTGAATCGGTGAGTCGGTGAATCGGTGAGGCGGGGAGGCGGGGGGAAGAAAGCGGAAAGCGGAGGGCGGAGGACGGTTGTCGGTGGAGCGGTGGAGGTGGGAGGAAAGGCGAACGTTGAACGAAATACAATAACCAATGTCCAACAAGGAATGTCCAATATCCAAGTGAACACCATCCCCGTATTCCTTGGAAATTGGTAACTGCTCAGGTAGCCGCCCCAAAGCGGGCGGCCACCTGAGAGTGAATGGCGGTGCGTCCGAACCCGGCGCGTGGGCGAGGCTCACGAGGTGTTGACCGCCGGCACAAAGGGGTTGCCGAGGATCACGCGTTGCAAGGCGTCCAACGCGTTGATGCGGTTCTTG
>CAIYGI010000089.1 GCA_903925685.1 uncultured bacterium | reverse complement strand
TCATCCCCAAACCATTCCACAAACTCCTGGTACGTGCGCGGATAGTCGATTCCGGCCTTGGGTCCTATGCGGTCGTCCATGCCCACGGACACTACACCTTGTGGTCGTTTGCGTCAAGTGGATACCCCCTTTTCCATAATAGGCTCAGCATCAAGCCATACCCACCAGAGATTGAGACCCTCGCCGTCCCCGATATGCCTGGGCGTTTTGTTCAATTCAACGAAGGTACGCGGTTGCCGCGCACGATCTGTGTGGCGTACTCGAACGCGACATGTCTGAACCTGAACGTCGCCATCCGCTCCAAGCGCTTTGGTGGCGACGGCATGCAACCGCCAACCGCAGGCGACGCGATGCTTGTCATTCGGAACAGTGCCACGGGACTTCTGAACGGCGACTTGATCACCGTCCTATCGGCGGCCGACAAACCGGAGCGCTTTCGCGTGAAGGTTGGCACGGAGCATGTCGAGTTGTTCTTCCGGGATGTCCGCTTGCTCGTTGAAGCGGAAGGTGGTGAGAGTACACTGCAAACAAAGATCATCGAGAATGTCCTGTTCAGCGAGAAGCGAGACCTGTCACCACTTGAACAAAAGGCGCTCTACGTGCATGTCAAGATACGCTATCCCAGACTACGCCCCAATACCAAGGAGTTTACGGAAGCGCTACGATCCGATCCGTATTTCAACGCGCTCCAGGTGAAATTCGGGAACGCGATTACGTGCTACAAGGCGCAGGGCGGTGAATGGGATGATGTATTTGTTTACTTCGAACACGCCCGCACCGACGCCCTGGCCCTGCGTTGGGCCTATACCGCGCTTACCAGGGCGAAGAAACGTGTCTTTGGTATCAATCTGCCAGATCGTCAACCGTGGCCCGACGTCCTGCCGCACGCCGGTGGCGGACGGAGTCACACGGTTGAAGTTGGCAAGACGGATCTTGCCGGGGCGGGGTTGACACTCAACAAGGAAACTGCGGCTACGAAATGGGATGACCTTTTCCCTGAAGAACCATCATTCCTACGCGAACAACACCGCCGCATGGCGGCAATTCTTACGGGGGCAGGCATTTCATTGGCAAGCGTGGAAGTGCGTCCTGGAAACTATTACTGGCGCTACGATCTTTGCCGCGGCACTACTCGAGCGGTGCTCAGAATATGTTTCAAGAAAAACGGCAAACTGACGCCAGAGGTTGTCCCCATTGCGGGAACGGATGAGGCCCTTGGTAAGGAGGTTCTCCCTCTGCTTCGCCTGAACCCGTTGCCATTGCGCCCACAGGCGCAGGCCGTGGTCTTCCCCGCCGACAAACCGTTTCTCAGGGCATTTCACGATGATTTCATGATGCCCAGGGCACAAGCCGTGGGCGCGGAAATATTGAACGTGGAACACCATAACTTTCTTGAGAAATACCATTTTGCGAAAGGGACTGCCCACGTCGTGGTTGGTGTTCACTACAAGGCGCGGGGCACGATCACAACGATGATCAGGGAAACCGGCGATGACAAACTCTACGACCAAGTGTTTGCCGATGAGTAGGCTGGGCAAAAATCACAGGTAGTTGGCGAAAGAGAAAAGGAATGAGATCGTGACATTCGGGGAATACTACCGACAGCAATTCACAACCGACATCGCACGGTTCATGATGTCGATCCCTGCCGAAAGCAGGAACCACGAACACGACAAGACCACATTCACGATCCAGTACGAGAGACTCACGAAAGACACCCTGCACTTGGACGCGATCGCGCCTGACCTGCGCGCCCACTTTGCCATAGCCCTGTTTTTGTCCGTTCTTGTCGACGAGGTCTGTTATACACACTTCAGGAGCCAGTACGCTCGATTTCAGAGCCTGACGCTGTACCCCAAGTTCATCGGAAACTGTCCTGGTGGATGCCATTATCATTTTCATCCCAGGGATATCTTCGCGGCGATCAACTACTCTCGGGATGCAAAGAATGCCAGCCGGCGGCCAGATATAAGAGTCCATGGCCTTTTTGATGAGGCAGGCGATGTGATGAAGGGTGAGGTATTTGACTTCTTTGCACACCACATGACGACCATCGATCCAACGGAGTTCTGGAGAAGATGCTTAGACGAGTTTCCGTACAGAACCAAACACGACACTGAAACTACCAACCAGCAAGTCCTGCCTATCACCGGAAAGCCCGGCTCGGGTTGATTTGCGCCGACTTCTATGCCAAAGGCCACTGACATATTCGCGATGTTGCGCGAGGGGCGGATTGTAGACGCTCTCGCCGCTGCCAGGCCACTATACGCAGATGACCCGAACAATGTCTGGACGCTTCGTGCCCTGATTCGTGCGCTATGCAAGTCCATTTGGGAATCGAAGGAACCGGCGCAGTCTCGGCAGTTTGCAGAAGAGTTGGCGAACTTACCAGCGTTACCGCCAGGTGATGATGACGCGCAACTTACGGCGTACCGCGAACGCTCAATACTACGTGCCGATCCGTTGAGCCAGAAACTTTGGGCAATCCGTGATTTGGCAAAGAACGGTGCGCACGCAGACGCGCTCCGGCAACTTCGTCAGATTCATCGAGAACATCCACAAAGGACTGATGTGGATGAATCCCTTGCATGGGAAGTCTGGCATTCCATTGTTGAGGCGCTAAAACCAGACGAACCCGATAAAGGCATTATCCGTTCCCTGCTTCTGGAGTACTGCTCGCTCAAAGTGAAGAAACCTTCCGTCATTCATTCGCGCATTCTTGATGCCGCGGCACGGGCGGCGCATAAAGATGCATTCCCAACCTTCTGCGGGTTCCTTAAATGGTGGGACCCCGCCAATTTGAGGGATGAGGATTTTCAGACGAAGCCAGGCCAAGATGGCCATACTTTTCCGAGCGTCGTTGAGCATGCGATCCAAGGACTGGGGAAAGCACTCAAATCCGAGGAAAATCTGGAGTTGATCAGACTGGCGGGAACTTTTATAGAGCAACACTACCAACGGTACACCGAACAGGAGAAGTGGTTTCCCTACTATCTGGCAAGGGCATGGATAAAGAACTCAAGGACTGAAGACGCAAAAACGTTGCTGATGCCTGTTGTTCGGCGGAATCAAAGCCAACCCTGGGCATGGCGACAGTTGGCTGCGTGCTTTAAGGAATCCGAACCAGAGTACGTGGCATGTCTTAGCCGGGCTTTGTTGTGCCCAGGGCAGGAACCTCAGTTCCTCGTCAAGATACGTCTCGCACTCGCGGAAACTCTTTTGGCGCGTGGCATGAATTCCGAGGCAAAGCATGAGGTAGATGAGATTATTCGTGTCCGTAAGGAACTTGAGAGTACCGTCTTCTGGGGGTATGGTTACGCTGAATGCTTGCCTTGTCGAGTCTTAAGTTGAGAGAGTTTTAAGGCGAGGTCTACCCATCGATCCACGAGTTTCCGGAACCGTTTGAAGTTGGCGGTTTCGCGC
>CAIYGI010000088.1 GCA_903925685.1 uncultured bacterium | reverse complement strand
TGGATTACAGATTACGGCATCCCGCCGTCCGAGTCCAGCAAAAAATAATTTTATTTTTAGCCTTGCAGCCCTCGCGGGAAGGGCGTAAACCATCCGTCATGCAGGCGGCATTGAGTGATGCCTACCTGAGCAGTTACAATTTGGGAATGGTTTTGACACGCTCTGGTCTTCAAAGGCGGAACTTGCCACCCACGTTGACGGGAACTCCTGGAGTATCGAGATTCGTCTTCCGATTTTCCCCCAGACGCAGGAGGATATCCAACCCATGCTCGGCGTGGCCGGAAACAAGCCGAGCGAAAACTCCCCGTGGTATTTCAATGTGTGCCGGCAAGCCTTCGGCGAGAAAGGACAGGAAGCGTCCGCCTTTTCCCCAACCGGGGGCGGTTTTCAACAGCCGCTGAAGTTCGGCAAGTTGTTTGTGCGCTGAATATTAAAGAGCGGCGCTGGTCTTGGTCAAGGCGGGCAGCAACCGATTGAAAGGGAATCGCCATGACCCCGAGAAAATCATTCATAACCGCGCTTGAGCGTAGTGTCGCATTTGTAAACAGGTAAACACCACCTTGCAAGGTATTACTTTCATCCATTCACGGCAAAAGGTGCTGGAACCCCAAAAAGACTCGGCCTGGGCCGATGAAATGGTGTTGAACCCCGGCATTATTCAGGATCCGGACTCCGGTCGCATACACATGCTCTTTAGGGCCACGGGGCCTTGGCCGCAAAAACAAATTCCAGGGCGCCCGCTGCCGTATCCGATTTTTTTAGGCTATGCCTACAGCGAGGACGCGGGCAGAAACTGGAAGGCGGATTTTTTCCGCCCGGCCTTGGCTCCGTCTTTGAACTATGAAATCAAGGACATCTACATTCAAAACGCGGACGGAGAAACGGTGGTTAACCACGCCAACGGCTGCATCGAGGACCCGCGCCTGTTTTTTCTGGAGGGGGCGTGTTATTTGATCGCCGCCTGCCGCCTCATGCCTCCCGGTCCATACTGGTTGCATGACGAACCAGCGCAGTGCGCCCCGACTTGGATCAAAACTGCGGAAAATCCTTTCGGCCTGGCAGCCGCCGACAACGTGACCGTCAATGTGCTTTTTCGAGTTGACCTGCCGCGTTTGGGTAAAAAAGACTACGGCAAGGCGTTTACGTATATCTGCCACCTGACTGACCCGCAATTGGGCGAAGACCGGGACGTGGTGCTTTTTCCGGAAAAACTGGTCATTGACGGGCGCCGGCAGTACGTGTGTTTGCACCGCCCCTTTCATCCGGGCGGCTATCCGGGTGTGTCGGCCGATTTGCCGCCTTCCATGTTCATCTGTGCCGCTGACCGACTGCAGTCGCTCTGGAACGAGACGAAGACCCAGACCGTGCTGGCCGCGCCGATGTTTCTCTGGGAACGGAACCGTTTGGGAGCTTCAACGCCTCCTTTGCGGGTTTCGGAAAAGGAATGGCTTTTGTGCTACCACGGCAAGCAGGACGCCAAAGTGGGTTACACGCAATCGTTCATGATTCTTGAAGAGCAAGCACAGGGTTTTCCATGCATCATTCACCGTTGTTCGGAACGGGTCATGTTCGCGCAGGAACCCTGGGAAATGCCCAACAAATTTGAGACCCCTTGCGTTTTTATCACGGGGCTTATCCGGATGGGGAATGAATTGCTTGTCAGTTACGGCGCAGCCGATGAGCGGGCTGGGGTGGCGCGCATTCAATTTCAGCCGCTGCTCGATTTCGTTAGGACGTTCGACGCGTACGGGGATGCGAGTGGTCGCGCCGTGGAAAGCTCGTAGTCGAGGGAGGTGCAGAGGAGCAAAGAAATCGAATGGATGAGTCCTGTCGTCTGCGATGACGACGCGAGAAAGGTTAGCCGGTGTCCCCACCGGTCCGCCCGACCGAACTCCGACGGTATTATTTCGTCTTGGTAGGGTCGCAATGCCTTGTGACCGTCTATGGCGCAAATAGGATCAGGCAGGGCCTGGGAATATGGAAGATGGCAACTAAAACAAGGAGGAAGGTCGGATGAGAAACAGTACGGCATCGTATTGGGGTCGCGGGGTGTTGTTGGTTCTAGGCGTGTGCGGGTGGCTGGCAGCCAAGCCCGCGTTCGGCGAAACGTATCTGATCAAGGAGGGGAAATCCTGCGCCGACATCGTCATTGCCGAGAAACCGCCGCGCATGGTGAAGCTGGCGGCGGAGGAATTGCAGGCCTACATCGAAAAGATATCCGGAGCAAAGCTGGCGATCACGAACACGCTGGGATCGAACGTGTCCGCGCATATTTACGTGGGCCGGAGCACGGAGACCGACAAGCTCAAGATCACGGACGAGGGCTTGAAGCACGGCGCGTTCACGATGGTCTCGGGCGAAAACTGGCTGGCGCTGGTCGGCCATGACAACGACTATACGCCGCCGCGTTACTGGCGCGGCGGTGGAGATTTTCGAGGGGAGTTTGCCGCTTATCTGAAGTTATGGGACGCGGATATGGAGACGTGGGCCCAAGGCAAGGGGGTTAAATTGGAGGGCGAAAAATGGTCCCCCCCTATGCCGCTAATACTTGGAGGGAATACAGCAACGAGATGGGGATTTGGGAGAAGGACGCGCGTGGTTCTCTCAACGCCGTATACGCATTTTTGCGGGATCTGGGTGTCCGCTGGTATCTGCCCGGCGAACTGGGCGAGATCGTCCCGAAAGAAGCGAGCATCGCTCTTCCCCGCATGGACAAGACCGTCCGGCCTGATTTTGCGTTGCGCTACTTTTGGCAGTACTTTAAGAATTTTAACAACACCAGCCGGAATGAAATATTATGGCAGTTGCGTATGGGGCTCAACGAAGAGCGGGTCGGCAACTGCGGAGGTGTATGCCATGGCATTGGGTTTGTAATCGGGCGTGAGGAAACGAAACAGGCGCACCCGGAGTATTATAAACTGTGGGATGGCAAACGGACCCCTGACCTATCTCACACGGGTGGCGAGCCCTGCCTTTCCTCGCCGGGGCTCTTCGCGTCGAACGTCAGGTTTGTCCGCGCCATGTTCGATTTTTGCAACGAGGAGATGATCTCTGTCATGATGAGCGACGGCATGTGTTCCATGTGCCAATGCGAACTCTGCAAGGGCAAGGAGACACCGGAGCGGGGGCGCGAGGGGTGGGCCTCGGACTATATGTGGGACTACGTCAACCGCGTTGCCAAGGAGCTGTACAAGACGCATCCGGACAAAATTATTTCCTGCTGTAGCTATACCCCTTACCGCCTGCCGCCGACCAATATTGATCTATTGAGTCCCAATATTGTAGTCGCGCTGACCCAACATCGCGGCTTCTGGCTCAACGATTACGTCGACCCAAAGAAGAAAGAACAGATGCTCAGCCTCCGCCAGGAATGGCTGACGAAGATCCCGAAAGGGCATACCCCCTTTTTTATTTACGAGCCTTTTGCAAAACTCCCGCGGACGACACGGAGGTCGTCCCTCCATTGTTGAAAACAGGCCGTTGTCTCCGTTTTCTGGAGGGTCGGGCTCCGTCCCGACCGCTCTTGTGGGAGTTTTGCAAAAGGCTCTTACGATTACTATTTGAGTGGCTTCGGCCAACCGTTTATGCCCCCCGTTTTCTTTCCGCACACCATTGCCGCGGATCTGCGTTCGCTCAAAGGGATTTCCATGGGAGATTTCATCGAGGTCTATTCGGGAGGAAACAGTAAATCCCTGGGCCAGGACTTGGGCGTCACGTATCTCAACCTGTACGTCACGGCGCAATTCTTATGGGACGCCGATCAGGATGTTGACCGGTTGCTGAACGAATATTACACGCTTTTCTACGGTCCGGCGGCCGGCGAAATGAAGGCATTTATCGACTATTGCGAAACCAATATGGGGTCGCTGGACAAGAAGGCCGACACCATCGAGCACGTTTTTGCGTTGCTGGAAAAGGCGCAAGCGAAGGTCGCGCCCGAGTCGGTGTACGCCAAACGGATCGCGCTGATCGCCGACAACATGCGTCCGATGAAGAATCTCATAAAACAGCTCAACCGCGGGCCCGTGCCCGAAGCGCAGGGGTGGGGTCGTGATGCGAAAACCATCAAGATGGACGGCAAGCTGGATGATGTCTTCTGGCAGGGGTTCAAGGCCTATTCGGTCTATGGGCTGAGTGAATTGGAGACGGGCCGGCTGGCGCAATATCGGACCTCCTTCAAGGTGGGCTATGCGGGCGACAATCTGTATTTCGGGATCGAGTGCAAAGACGCCGACCGGACGGCCTTGACCAACACCGTGACCCGGCGTGACGACCCGGCAATTTTTGACGGCGAGGAGCTTGAAATCCTCCTGGAAACCCAAAATCATTCTTATTATCAACTGGCCATCAGCCCCGGCGGCGGACTGTTCGATGCCGATTGGAAGAAGGGGCGCGATCCCCTATGGAATTCGAATGCGGAGGTGGCCACGCATATTGACGGGGACACCTGGAGCGCGGAGATCCGCATTCCGATTATGGATCAGAAGCAGGATGACATTCAGCCCATGCTCGGCGTGGCCGGCATCATGCCGATCTCAATGTATCCGTGGTATTTCAATGTGTGTCGGCATAGTGTCCATAAGCAAGAGATCGAGAATTCAGCCTTTTCTCCCACGGGCACGAACAGTTTTCATATGCCGCTGAAGTTTGGCAAATTGTATATGCGCTGAAAAGTTGAGATTAGGCAACAAAAACCACTATTTGGCGTATTTTCAGGTAATAATGGAAGATAGCATGCTGGAAACACAGACGCATTCCTATTATCACCTCGCCATAAGTCCCGGCGGAGGGCTGATTGACTCGAAATTTGAGAATGGTGGTTTTGAGACGCTCTGGTCTTCAAACGCGGAGATTGCCACCCACGTTGACGGGAACTCCTGGAGTATCGAGATTCGTCTTCCGATTTTCCCCCAGACGCAGGAGGATATCCAACCCATGCTCGGCGTGGCCGGAAACAAGCCGAGCGAAAACCCCCCGTGGTATTTCAATGTGTGCCGACAAGCCTTCGGCGAGAAAGGACAGGAAGCGTCCGCCTTTTCCCCAACAGGCGCCGGTTTCCAACAGCCGCTGAAGTTCGGCAAGTTGTATATGCGCTGAAATTAAAAAAGGACTGTGTCATGATGACATTAATCGTTTCGTTGGGAATCGTTTTGGCGTGTTGTGGTGTCGGTCGGGCCGACTATCTCTCCGACCGGGGAACGGCGCTGGCTCTGGTCCAGGCGGGCAGCAATACGGCGGCGTTGACCGCTTTCACGAATATGGCGGCGAGCGCGGCGAGCGAGCTTCAAAAGTCGGACGCCCTGGAACAGGCAGCCGGGTGCGCGAATCGTCTGAAGCAATACGACGGGGCGCTGGAGTTGGCAAGGTCCATCCCGCTCCCAGCGGTGTCCAAGAAATGCCGGATGAGTCTTTTGGGCGAAAACCGAAAATACAGCGAGTTGATCGCCGAGTTCAAAACCGAGGATATCGATGGGTGGCCGGAAAGCGCAAGGGGTGGAGGTTTTTATAGTCGGGGCATGGCCTTTGTTCAATTGAAAGACGGCCCGGCGGCGGCCGCAGACTTGAAAAAAGCGGCGGAGTATATCCGTGACGGCCAGCTTTCCGGGGGCGTGTGGTTGACGCTGGGCAATACGTGCCGGGATCTTCTGAAAGACGATCAAAAGGCCTTGGCGGCCTATGCCGAAGGGAGCAAAGTGAAGGATAGGGGCGGCTATCACGTTGCGAAAATTTCAATCTTGTCATCGGCGGGCATTCTTCGCAAACAGGGGAAATATGACGAGGCGCTTGAGGTATTAGGAAAAATCGATCAACAATCGGGGTATTGGGGTGTGGCGCTTTATTGCGCGTATGGGGAGACGCTGGCCGGTCAGGGGAAGAAGGCGGAAGCGATCGCCAAATTCAACGAGGCGCTGGGTGTCAAAGACGCTACGGCCGCGCAAAAGGCGGCATGCGAAAAGATGATCAAGGAGCTGCAGGAAACGAAAGACCAGAGTCTGTAAACAAAACCTGGAGGAAGTCTGGGATGAGAAAAGGCGCGATATCGTATTGGAGTCGCGGGGTGATGTTGGTTCTAAGCGTGTGCGGTTGGATGACGGCTAAGCCTGCATTCGCTGAAACGTATCTGCCCCGGTATAAAAAGAGCAAGGACGAGGACAAGGACAGATCGGTAACGTCGGAGGAACAAGATGAAAAAAGAACTGCATGTCACGGTCGATTTCGACGATGATACTTTCAGTAGAAAGTGCGAACCGCCGCATGTTGACCGCAAGCCGGAATATTTCGCCTCGCTCGGCGTGAACCGGCTTGACTGGATCTGGGATACCTGGAACCTGCTTTACCGGGAACCGTTCGGCGGCGAGAAGAACCCCCTGGCATACGCGGTCAAAAAAGCGCGCGCTCTGGGCATGGCGGTTCACGCGCTGATCAAGCCTTTTGAAACTGGTTTCTCACATGTGCCCCACACCTTCCCCCAGCCGGCCGGCATGAAAATCTGGCGGAACCTGAACGGTGCCTTCTCCTTATGGCGCGACCCTTTTATCGTGGACCACCGGGACAAGTGTTTCAAGCGCCGGCCGGGCCCGGCCGACCCAGGGGGCGCGGTCAGGACCGTCAAGCTGGTCAAGGCCGGCGCGGAGCCGACGCGGGTGAAGAAGGAACACCTGGAAATCTGGACCGGCGAGTTGAACGGTCGCCTGGAACCTTATCGGGGCGCGTTCACCTTTTCCAGCGGCATCGAGAAACGGGTCGCTTTCCGGCCTGATCAGGCGCGAATGGTTCAACGCCAGGTCCGGTGGTGCGAGGAACGCGATTGCCTGGTCCTGACCCTTGGCGGACTCTCGATCCCGGAACATCACCGCTACATCGACGTGCGCTGTTCCCTGGCCGACGGGCCGGGCGATTTCTGGAACACGCAGAACGAGCTGGTCGAGATATACAACGGCGCTGGAGAGAGGATCCCGTCTTCGCCGGGCTGTCAGAATCCCAACAGGTTTGGCGGCGGGATGAATGAAGTAACGCTTCAATACAGCGAGTACGGGTTGTATCCCGAAGTGAGGGAGTTTTTTCGCGACCCGGAGAAATTGCGGCAAGCTAGCCGGGACGATTATTTCTTCCCGCCCTATGCGCCGGAACATCTGGACGGCGGCACCGCCTGCGTGGCCAGGGGGTTCGATGAATATATGCCCATTCTGAACCCGGTTTATCCCGAGGTGCGCGATTACTGGCTGGGGGTTGTTGACAACTGTATCGAAAGCGGGGCGGCCGGGGTCAATATCCGGGCGGCCAGTCACAGTTGCTATAACGCGCAGGGGTACGAGTATCGGATGACGCACAGGAAGATGAATATGGAGAAGACGATGAATGGCACAACACGCTCGAATCGACGCGTCATCCTGGGCTGGTTCTTCTTCGTGTTGCTTCTGACGGCTCAGGGTTTGCTCTCCGCTACCGCATTTGCGAAACCGGAATTGGTCCTGGTGGACCAGGGCAAGAGCCTGGCGCCGATCATCGTGTTCTCGAACGCGCCGCCATTCACCCGGAAGGCGGCCGACGAACTGGCCGCCTATATCGAGAAGGTCGGCGGCGTGAGGCCGCAGGTCATCGAAGGCTTGCCCGATCCCGTGCCGGCGCGCGCGATCTGGGTCGGATTCCAGCCGAAGCTCAAGGAACTCTTCCCGAAGACGGATTTCGATTTCAAGAACCCGGAAGAGATCCTCATTGCCGCCAACGGGAATCACCTTGTCATTGCCGGGCGGGATCGCTGGGATCCCCAGCACATGGTGGTGAAGGCTGCTCGGCCTGCTGGGAGGCCGATCGAGGGCTGGCAGCAGGAATTCGGCACGGTCAACGCGGTGTGCACGTTTATCCAGGATTACTTGGATGTGCGCTGGCTTTGGCCGGGAGAGATCGGAGAGGACATTATCAAGAAGGACAAGATCGCCTTCGCGCCCTTCGAATATCGGTATCACCCCCTGATCCGTTCGCGATTTTCCGTGTTGTGCTGGGCCTGCCTCGGGGATGCCCGGTGTGCTCCTGCTTGCTTGGACTGGTCGCGCTTGCAGCGCATAGAACTGGACTCGTCAAACTTGATGTACAGGGGTATCCCCAGTGGGCATTGGACCTTGGATTGGAAACAACTTCACGAGACGCACCCGGAGTACTTCGCCCTCCAGCCCGACGGCACCCGTGGCTGGCCGGACTATGTCAAACTGTGCAAGTCCAACCCGGCGCTTTGGGACAAATGGCTGGAGGACGTGGGGGAGCAGCTCAAGGAGGATCCGACGCGAACCCTGTTCGACGGTGCGGTCAACGACGGCTGCTTGGCCGGTTACTGTGTCTGCCCGAACTGCAAGGCCTGGGATGCGCCCGAGGCGGATAAGCGTTTTCTGGTCTGGAACGGTTGTTCCACGAATTACGTCGCGCTGAGCGATCGGCAGACGCGATTCGCGAATAACCTGGCGCGCAAGTTGCGGGAACGTTATCCGGACAAGGACTACAAAGTGGTCATGCTCGCCTACGGCCCGAGTCTGCCGGCGCCGCTCAAGAACAAGCCGGACGACAACGTGATCGTCCTGTTTTGCTCGAACTGGTTCGCGGAAATGGGCGCAAAGGACAAATATTCGCAAGTGGGCACAAAGTGGTCGCAGGAATTCGCCGACTGGGCGGCGACCGGCGCCAAGAACCTGTGGTGGCGCCCCAACATGCCCGGTCTCGGTTATGGGCTGCCCGACGTGCCTTTTGGACGGGTCATGGAAAGCTTGCGCCATATCGTAAAGAACAATTGCACCGGGATCTGCCTCTCAGTCTTCGAGAATTCCTGGCCGACGCAGGGTCCGCTTTATTACATGCTGGCGCAGTTGGCCTGGAATCCGGACCGGGACGGATACAAGATCCTTGACGATTATTACCAGCGCGGATTTGGCCAGGCCGCCGGGCAGTTGAAGGCCTACTGGACTCTGATGGAGGAGACGCGCAACCGTAAGGTCGATGGCGATCTGGCGTATTGGAAGGCCTATGATGAAGCGTTCTTCAAACGCGCCGCCAGCCTTCTGGACGAGGCGGATGCCGTGCTGGCCAAGCAGCCGGAGATCTACCGGAAGAGGATGGCGCACATGCGCCTCGGCCTCGATTACACGCGTCTTATGATCGAGACAATCGAGTTGAAAGCGCAGTACGCGGCAAGCAAGAAACAGGACGTCAAGATCGCCGACAGGCTGCGCGAGAATTTAAAGAAGTTGAGCAATATTGTTGCTGCGCAATCCACGAACTATATGCGGATAAGTCCTGGCATACAGCAGAACTGGCTGGACCCGAAGAAGCTGTGATCAGAGCAAGTCTTCAACCAGCCAAAAAGGCGAGACGGCGGTAGGCTCTGCAAAAACAACATGGCAAGCAAAAGGTGATTTTTGCCATAAAACTCGAATACAAACCAGATTGGGAAGAGACTAAAACCAGGTATAAACGGTGGTGGGCGCATGAATATTTCGGGCGGTGCGCGTTGGCCGTGACGGCTACTGCTTGGGGTGCTGATGTTTCTTGCCCACACCGGCAGCCGCAACCACTTCAACGACAACGTCCGTGACGCTTTGGAAATGGCCAAAACCATGGCGCGACTCCTGGGTTGCGACTTAAAGGCGTTGCCGCATCTGGA
>CAIYGI010000087.1 GCA_903925685.1 uncultured bacterium | reverse complement strand
GCGATCAGCGCACTCCTCGCAGATTTAACCCACGCCGCTTTTTACCACCCTGAAACCGGCGCGCGTTTGATCTACGAACTCGCCTGATAAATACCAGAAAAGTGCCAACTCATTTTCCTCCGAGATCAGGAAGTGTGAACTGGATCCGCTGCTCCTGACCCTGCGCGCCAAAGGTGTCGATACCTGCCTTGCGCCCCTGTTCAAGACGCCGGAAGAGGTCGCCGCCCACAGTCCGATCCTGCTCGACATGACCGAAGACACGCGCATCCTTTTCGATCGCGACGGCTTTCTACGTCGCGAACTCGACAGCTTGGCTGTCGGGTTGCGCCGACTCGGAGCCAAACGGCATTTTGTCGGGAATGCATGGTGGTGGGATCTGAAGCCCGACTTCAGCCCAGGCGATGTGGTGGTGCTATGACTTCAATATCGCTTGCCGCAAGTTATATCTTCAAAGCCAAGGTCCGACTGGACGTGTTGGCGTTGCTGCTTCGCAAAGAGGCATTTTCCGATGTTGTGCGGGAGGCACAGGAGGCGGTCGAACTGGCGCTAAAGGGGATGCTTCGCCATCAAGGCATTGAACCGCCAAAGTGGCATGACGTCAGCGGTTTTCTGGTCGAGAACGCGGGACGTTTCCCCGAATCGGTTCGGAGTGCGATTCCCCGGTTGACGGCGATCTCAAAGTGGTTGCGTAAGGAGCGTGAATTGGCCTTTTACGGGGATATCGATTTTGTTCCGACCGAGGAATACACACTCGACGATGCGCGCCGCGCCATGAACGACGCGACGTTTGCCGTCACGACGGCCGAAAGTTTGCTTGCGCTCTGATTGGACTGGATTGCCTCAAGCGATGCCGAAACAAATGCAAAACGCATTGACGCAAAACCTGAATTTGTGTAATTTGTTTTTCCACTAGGAGGCCAAATGATAGAACAGGCACTGGCCGGAAAAATGGCGGATTTCAGGGAATTGGGTTTTCCTGAATATTCGCGCCGCGAGGGACAAATTCATCGGGCGCCGCACGTAGTTTCGATACTGGTCGGCGCCCGGCGCGTCGGCAAGAGTTTCAGTGCCATGCAGTTTGCCGATGATCTGATCAAAGAAGGTTTTACCGTCCTACATTGATTATGCGGACGATGCCCGTCTTTTCCAGACCCTCGCCCTGCACACAGACTCAGCCGCGCAAGCGACACGCAACTATCGTAAAATTTATGCCGTGAAATCGACTTCATTGCCGATGATTCAGGCGGTCGTCCGGTTTTTGCCGCACAGGTGTCGCTGGATGTATCCGATCCTGAAACGTGTGCACGGGAAATCGCCCCTCTGGCGGCCGTGGCACAATACCGCCGTATCCCGGATGTCTTTTTGATCGCACTCACCGATGAGCGAACCGTGGAACACAATGGCGTCAAAATACGGATCGTTCCCGCATGAAAATGGCTATTGAAAGTTTGAACATGCTAGTCCACAATTACTGCATCGCAGCGCATCTGACCAACACGGACAAGATCATGAATGACAGCCTATGGGTCGGCGTATACCCAGGGATGAAACAAATGAGCTTGGTTTTCATGATGGAGGCGATTCACGCGCATTTTTTGAACCGAAAATAAGGGTACAAGGCAACCATGAAAGAGATTAGGATCGGCAGCACACTGGTTGGCGATAACCAACCATGTTATATCATTGGCGAAATCGGGATCAATCACAACGGCGACGTGGAGATCGCCAAGAAATTGATCGAAATGGCCGAAAGCATCGGTTGCAACGCGGTCAAGTTTCAGAAGCGAACCGTGGAGGTCGTCTACACCGCTGAGGAGTTGGCCAAGCCGCGGGAGAACCCCTTTGGCCCAACCAATGGCGATCTGAAACGGGGATTGGAGTTCGGGCGCGCACAATACGAGGAGATTGACCGCTGCTGTCGGGAAGAGGGCATTGATTGGTTCGCGTCGTGTTGGGATGAAAGTTCGGTCGATTTCATCGAGCATTTTCACCCGCCGTGCTACAAAATTGCGTCCGCCTCGCTGACGGACGACGGCCTGCTGAAGCACACACGGCAGAAGGCGGGCAAACGTCCGATTCTGCTCTCCACGGGTATGAGCACCCTGGAGCAAATTGACCACGCCGTGGACGTCCTGGGCAAGGAGAACCTGATTCTGTTGCATGCTACGAGCACCTATCCGTCGGCAAACACCGAGCTGAACCTAAAGTTCATACCCGTCCTGCGCCAGCGGTATGGCGTCTTGGTAGGATATTCCGGGCACGAAACCGGAGTTGTCACGTCGGCTGCGGCAGTCGCGCTCGGCGCGTGTGTGGTCGAGCGGCACATCACCATGGACCGCGCGATGCGAGGGTCCGATCATGCGGCTTCATTAGGTCCGGCTGGGCTGGCCAAAATGATCCAGCACATCCGCTACATTGAACCGGCGATGGGTGACGGCGTCAAATGCGTCTATCCGAGCGAAGTCCAAATCCAAAAGAAACTGCGCCGCAAATAGGCGAACAATGGGACAGATTAAAGCCATCGCGTTGGACGTGGACGGCGTGCTAACCGACGGCGCCTTTTGGTGGGGCACGGACAATGCCGAGTGGAAACGATTCTCGTTTCGGGACGTCATGGGCATCTCACGGGCGAGCAAGGCCGGATTGGTCTTCGCGTTGATCTCCGGCGAGGAGAACGCCCTGGTCACGCGCTACGCCAGGAAGATGAACATCACGAACTTGTACCAGGGGTGCAAAGACAAGGCGGCCGCATTGCGTTCTTTCGCCGAATCGCAGGGATTGGCCCTGTCCCAGGTCTGTTTCATGGGTGACGACATCAACGATGTGCCGGCCCTCCAACTGGCCGGCTTGTCTGCGGCACCGGCCGACGCCCACGATTCCGTTCTGGAAGTTGCCAAGTTCATCACCAAACGGACGGGCGGCAACGGCGCCGTCCGCGAATTGCTGGATTCTTTATCGAGGTGAGGAATCTCTTTGCATCAAGGAGCATTACGGGTGGACGCGAACACCATACTCAAAGATCGAACAGCGCTGATTACCGGTGCCTCGGGAGGCCTGGGTGCGGCGATCGCAAAAGAACTGGCTTCTCAGGGATGTCGTCTCTTCCTGACCGGTCGTGATCGCCAGCGTCTCGCAGCCACGGGGGACGCTGTCAGGATAATTGCCCCATCCGTTCATGAACACGTTGCCGACTTGGCCAACGCGGCTTCCCTTGAAGCAATGGTCGGGCACGCTTTAGAGACAATCGGACCGATTGATATTCTGGTTAACTGTGCGGGAATCTTCCCCGTCCAGCCGCTTGAACAATGCACAATGGAAGAATATGACCAATGTCTGGCCGTGAATGTTCGCGCCCCATTTTATCTCATCCGCCAGTTTGCGCCACTGATGGCCAAGCGCGGTTGGGGGCGCGTCGTGAACATCGGCTCCTCTTCCGCGTATTCGGGCTTTCGGGACACGGCGATTTATTGTGCTTCCAAGCACGCGCTCCTCGGTCTTTCTCGTTCGCTCTTTCACGAACTCAAGGGCCAAGGTGTGCGAGTTTATTGCTTGTCGCCGGGTTCGATTCAGACCGAAATGGGACGACACGTACCGGGACAGCGTTTCGAAACATTCCTGCGACCGGACGAGGTGGCGCGCTATCTGGCCTTCATCATTACCTTTGACGCCGAACTGATCTCGGAAGAGGTTCGTCTGAACAGAGTGATCGTGCAATGAGTTACCTTGAAAATCTTTTTGGCCTTTCGGGGCGCACCGCGGTCGTAACCGGTGCTGCGCGCGGCAACGGGCGAGCCATGGCGGAGGCCCTCTTGAAAGCCGGGGCGGAAGTCGTTCTGGTCGATCGGTTGGCCGATGTTCTAGATCGTGAAGTCGCCTTGCTGATCGGCCAGGGTCTGGCCGCTCGCGGGGTGGTTTGTGACATAACCTCCGACTTGGACCGCCAACGTTTGTTCCGCGAACTGAACCGCATTGATATTCTGGTGAACAATGCGGGCGTGACCCTGCCTCATCCCTGGCTCGATTATCCACCGGATGCATGGGAAATGACATACCGGGTAAATCTGCTCGCTCCCTTCGAGTTGTGCCGGCTTGCAGCCCGGCGCATGGCCGAGCAAGGGCGAGGGTCGATCATCAATATCACGAGCCTCAATGCGGAATTGGCCTTTCCCGACAACCCGGCGTACATGGCGTTCAAAGGAGCGCTGCGCCAGTTGACGCGCTCACTGGCGCTTGATCTCGGCGGAAAAGGAGTCCGCGCCAACTGCATTGCCCCTGGGTATATTCGAACCGACATGACGCGTGCGAGTTGGAGCGATCCCGCCCGCGAGCAGGCGCGTGCCGCCCGAACCGCTATTGGCCGTTGGGGAATACCTGGGGATTTAGCCGGGGCCGTGATATTTTTAGCCAGCGATGCTTCAGCTTTTGTCACCGGCCACGATCTGCTCGTCGATGGTGGATGGAGCATCAAAGGTTTGTGAGTGATTCTATGATGAAACTCTCGGATTACGTCTTGCATCGGGTCGCCCAAGAGGGAGTTCGTCACGTCTTTCTCGTGCCGGGAGGCGCAGCGATGCACCTCAATGACTCACTCGCCGGTCGTCGCGATGTGAGTTTCGTGGCGAATTTCCACGAGCATGCCTCGGCCGTGGGGGCTGAAGCTTACGCAAAGCTTACTGGCAATTTGGGCGTGGCGTTAGTTACAGCGGGACCAGGCTCAACCAACTGCCTTACCGGCTTGACGAGTGCGTGGGTCAATTCAGCGCCCGTGCTTTTCATTTCAGGACAGGTCAAGCGAAGTGACCGGAAGGGCGAGCGGCCCTTGCGCCAACTTGGATTGCAGGAAGTGGATATCGTTTCCATTGTGCGGTCGATCACCAAGTACGCCGTCACCGTGACCGATCCATCAAGCATTCGGCGACACATAGACCTGGCGCTGTACCATGCGCGACACGGGCGCCCCGGACCGGTCTGGTTGGATATTCCGCTCGACGTGCAAAGCGCACAGATCGATCCGGAAGCCCTGCTGTCGGCAGATATTCTCCTGTCGTCTCCTGCCACAAACGTGGATGTGGCTCAAGCAGCCCGCATGGCGATCGAGGCTCTGAACTGCGCGGAACGTCCCATCCTGTTGCTCGGGGCTGGCATTCGTATCGCCGGTGCGGCCGACTTGGCAACCGAGTTAATCGATCGGTTACGCCTGCCCTATGCCACCACTTGGGTGGGCGCCGACTTGGTTGACGACCACCACCCGTGTTTCGCTGGACGCCCCGGCGCATTCGCCCCCCGAAGCGCCAACTTCGCCGTGCAAAACTCTGATCTGTTGCTTTCTATCGGGGCACGATGGGATTTTGCCACAACAGGGTTTTCCCATGCCGGATTCGCGCGCGCCGCGCGCCGTATTGTTGTGGATGTTGATCCAGCCGAACTCGACAAGTTGCGCCCGAATGTCGAATCTTGCGTTCTTGCCGATGCAAAGGTTTTTTTGACGGAAATACTGCGTCAACTACCCGCACGGTTCGGCCGTGGCTCCCACAGTTCTTGGTTGGCCAGAGTGCAAGATTGGCGGAAACGATATCCCGTGGTTACACAAGATTTGCGCAAGCCGCCAGCGGGCGTTTCAACCTATGTGTTCGTCGAGGCTTTGGCTGAGCGTTTAGGTCCGCAAGACATCGTCGTTCAGGGATCGGCTGGTATTCATAGCGAAATTTTTTTCATGGCCTTCGTCACCAAGTCAGGTCAGCGCATCATCGCCGACGGGAGTTTGGGCGCAATGGGATACGGTGTGCCCGCCGCCATCGGGGCTTGCCTTGCCGGCCAGGGACGGCGAACGGTTCTGATGGACGGCGACGGCAGCTTGATGCCGAACGTCCAAGAACTGGAAGTCATCCGGCGGCTTGGTCTGCCGATCAAGATCATGGTCATCAACAACAACGGCTACGCCTCCATTCGCGTCTCGCAGTCGCGCTGGTTCAAGCGAACAATTGCGGCGGATCCCGCCAGTGGTCTCACGTTGCCTGATCTGTCCCGACTGGCCGACGTCTTCCAATTACCGTTTTACCGAATTGCCAGCGATACTGAGCTCGGTGCGATTTTGGATCGTGCTCTTTCCGCCGATGGTCCTGCTTTGATTGACATCCGGGTTCCTCCGGAGGAAGACCGCGTGCCGCGGCTGTCTAATTATCAAAAACCAGACGGCACGATGGCTTCAAAACCGCTCGAAGACCTTTTTCCGTTCCTGGATCGCGATGAATTCCGTAATAACATGCTCGTTCCCATCATTGAGGACTGAATGGCCGCCATCAACAAGACTGCACTCGAAGCACAACTTCGTTGCTTGCTCAGTGAACCGGTCGAGGCGGCGGAGGAGCACGCCCGGACGGCGTTTGATCGTGCGATTGAACCTCATGGAAAACGGTTGGTTCTTTTCGGTGCGGGGAACAGTTTGCGTAATTGTTGTAGGAGACGAAATGGATATTAGCACTTTTATTAAAAGTCTGGATAACAACGACAGCGTAATTATATACGGTGCCGGAAAAATGGGGCAACAAGTGGCAGCATGCTTGAAACACTTGCCGAAGCCCGTATATCCAAAGTGTTTTTCGGTATCATCTGGAGAAGAAGGAACAATTGACGGTATTATGGTCAAGCGTATTGGTTCTATTGATAACATCACAACTTCTCTTGTCATCCTAGCAACAAGCCGTATTTACCACAATGACATCGTAGACACACTGCAAAGAATCGGAGTCAATAATGTGTTCATCATGGATAACGAAATGCTTGACGTTCTTAAACGAGAGGCGTTATCAACTATGTTGCGTCAGATGGGCATTGATGTTACCTTACTAAAAGCAGTGACAAACGATTTGTATTCTTCTCTAAGTATGTTTCAAGACGAAACGTACAATGTAAGTATTCGTAGAGCAATGCGTGATATTGCTGGTGCGCAATCGGCGGAGTTTGTTATAAACAATATGATGAGGGCTAAATGCTTCGATAACTGTTCAGAATACCGGCGCTGGATTCTTGGACAGGCAAAAATAGACGGGTTGTTTTTGGAGTTTGGAGTTGCGGACGGAGCGAGCATTGATTTTTTTTCAAGACTAAAGCCGGAACAACTCTTTTTCGGCTTTGATTCGTTTGAAGGCTTGCCGGAAGTTTGGAAAAGCGGATTCGAAATGGGTCGATTTGCACAAATGAAGTTGCCTCCCGTTCCTTCAAACGTGAGGCTGATTAAAGGGTGGTTCTATAACACGATTCCAGAGTTTAAGCATGCTAATAATGTTCAGCGCACGCCTATTTCTTTTATACATATCGATTGCGACATATACAGTTCAACTAAATGTATTTTTGAATATTTGGCTGATAATTTCACATCGGGAACAATTATTGCTTTTGATGAATACTTTAATTACCCGTCCTGGCAAGAGCATGAACATAAAGCTTTCATGGAGTGCGTTAACAAGCACAATATAAAATACGAGTATTTAGCCTATGTCGAGAATGGCAATCAGGTTGCGATAAAAATTAATAGTATCGGCAGCGAACATTGAGAAAGGATCCGTTTACCCATATGAGATACAAGAGAATAGGGCACACTGATCTAAATGCTTCAGTTGTCGGGCTTGGTACTTTTGAAATAGGTGGTTCTTCATGGTGGGATGAGGTTGACGATAAAACATCGATAAATACTATTAGAGAGGCCATGGACCATGGTATTAATCTGATCGACACTGCTCCGGTTTATGGATACGGACACAGTGAAGTAATAGTAGGACAGGCTATTCAAGGATGCAGGGATAAGGTCATAGTGTCCTCTAAGGTGGGCGAAGAATACGGCGGGTACAATGAAGGCCGGTTTCACTACAGCCATGATGGTAGGAATGTTTATACCTGCCTCACAAAGGGTGCTATTTTCCGTCAGATTGAAATCAGCCTCAGAAACTTAGGTACGGATTATATAGATATATATTCGCCTCACTTCTATTTCGATGATGCTACCATTGGCTCTGTAGCAGAAGCTATGGAGGCTTTGCTTACGCTAAAAAAACAGGGAAAAATTCGCTATGTGTCTATTAGCAATATGAATTTACGGCAGCTTAAGGCATTCAACGAGGCAAATGAATTGGGAATTTGCGGCATGCAGCTCTATTGCAATGTGCTAGACCATGATATTGTGAAGAGCGAAATGGGGAGATATCTGATAGCCAACGGATTGTCGATGTTTGGAATAAATGCAATGGCTAAGGGCCTGCTCGCTGGTGCGTTTCCCGATGATTACCAAGTAAGAATTGGCAGTGAACGTAGTGAATGCGTCTGGTTTTGTGACGGAAGGATAGCAAAGGTTAACGAGATGCTCCGATCTTGGACGGCTCTCTGTGGAAAATACTCCGCAAGTACGTCTGCCATTTCTATTGCATGGGTTCTTGCCCAGCCTGGGTTTACGCACGTCATTACTGGAGCGCTTGCTCCTGAGCATATAAGGGCCAATGTCGATGGCGCGAATATTGTCCTTGATCCGGAGGAACTCGCTTTTCTCACCGCAGCCGCAGATAATTTGAAAGCCGAAACGATTGACGGAGAGATGCAAAAGGCTCTCAGTAAGGTTGAAAAGTTGGCTGCGGAACAGACGCCGGTTATTATTTGGGGTGCAGGAGTGACTGCTGACTATATTTCAAGACGGTTGCCGATTGATCAGTGCAAGATTGTTGCCGTTGTTGATTCAAACCAAGAGTTACGAGGTCAGCAGAGGTTTGGATGCAGCGTGATGCCGCTAAATTATGTTAATAGACTCACTGATGATGCAAGAATTGTTGTAATGATTCCATCGGATGAGAACAGGCTAAATGCAATTCTTGATAATATTGCTAACAGAAAGGAGGTAATACATATGGGCAGAATGAAAGCCATATGTAAATAGACGGTCTAAAGGCGATATGCAGGAATCCTCATTTCAACAGACAGTGCTGGTCTAGGTTCTTCGACGGGTCTCTATTCCCTAGGTTTCAATACGCCACCTGCGCCAAACAAGGGAGAACAAGGTGCAGCGTCTATCAATGGATCATGCCGAGAATATCCTGTCTGCTGTGGAACAGTCTCGGAATTGAATCGGTTAGCCACCTGAGTCGCCATATCCATGCCTGACACTATATATACCAGTCGCATTTGCGCAGTTTGCGGTGGTTCCAGCAGGCACCTGTTATATCGCACACATTTCCCCAAAATGTCAGACGGTAACTTGCTCAATGGGTTTGCGGTCGTGTCCTGCCAAGACTGCGGTTTCTGTTTTGCCGATGAGATTCCCAGCCAAGCAGTATTCGACGCCTATTACGAGAAGATGTCTAAGTATGAACATCAGGAACGTAGTGGAAATTTGTCAGAATATGATCGTGCAAGGTTCCAACAGGTGTTTTCTATCGTACAGCCATTCTTGTGGAAACCACAGTGTAAGATTCTGGAAATTGGTTGTGCCAACGGTGGACTATTGGCGTTGCTGAAACAGAACGGCTTCACGAATCTGCTCGGGGTTGACCCGTCACCTGTCTCTGCGTCTATCGCCCGCGACCTACATGACATTCGAGTGTTGACGGCTAATTTATCGAATATGCACTTGGCGGGCCATTTGTTCGATTTCATCATTCTGGTAGGCGTTCTCGAGCATGTCCAAGATCTGGGGCCAGCGTTGGGTCGGCTCCACAAATTACTTACCGCCACGGGACAGTTGTACATTGCTGTGCCCGACGCCTCTCGCTACGCTGATGGTGAGGACGCGCCGTTTCAAGAGTTCAGCATCGAACACATCAATTTCTTCGGCCCAAAATCATTGGGAAACTTATTGATGTCAAAAGGCTTTACACTGCAACACTGCGAACAGAATCTGATGCCAGTTGGGTACCGGACCAGTACGCCCGTAATTCACGCGATTTTCCAGAAACAGGAAGCGGACACTCCCATCCCAGCAGTAGTTCGTGATGACGAAACGGCGGTTGGTCTAGCGGCATACATTGCGGCGTCGCAGCAGGTCGATACCCGGATACGCTCGACCGTTGATGCGTTGGCCATAAGTGGCCAACCAATCATCGTGTGGGGAACTGGCGCCCACACCTTGCGACTTTTGGCAACCAGCCGGCTGAAAGAAGCCAATATCGCAGTTTTTGTGGATTCTAATCCCCGCTACCAAGGAAAGGTGCTTAATGGAGTATGCATCATCGCCCCGGATGCTTTACGAGGTCGCACCGAGCCGATTTTGATTTCCTCACGGCCCTATCAAGAGGAAATCGCAACTAACATTCGTGACATCCTCAAATTGGATAATCAAGTGATTCGTTTGTATAATCTAACCTGAGTAAGCAATGAACAAAAAACTTGTTAGTATCGTGACGCCCTGTTTCAACGAGGAGGGTAATGTCGAGGAATTGCACAACCAGATTAAGACTGTGTTCGAGACAATGCCGCAGTATGACTACGAGCACATCTACATCGATAACGCCTCAACCGACTCCACACAAGCCATTCTTCGTCGTCTGGCAAGCCAGGACAAGCGGGTCAAAGTCATCCTGAACATGCGCAATTTCGGTCAGGTTCGGTCGCCTTATCATGCTTTCCTCCAGGCGCGCGGAGATGCGGTGATTGGCATGGCTTCTGATTTGCAGGACCCTCCGCTGTTGATCGCAGACTTCCTTCGGAAATGGGAAGAAGGCTACAAAGTCGTACTCGGACAGAAGGTTGAGAGCGAAGAATCCTGGCTGATGTACTTTCTCCGGACCAGGTATTACCGGCTGGTGCGACGGCTGGCAGACGTCGAACTGCTGGAGCATGTCACCGGGTTTGGGCTTTACGACCGGGTCGTGGTCGAACAAATTAGGAATATGGAGGATCGTTATCCTTATGTGCGCGGCTTGATTAGCGAACTTGGTTATCCCGTTGCCAGGATTCCCTACCGTCAACCCCGACGCAAGAGCGGGCTTACCAAGAATAACTTTTTTACCCTCTACGACATTGCGATGCTGGGTTTGACCAGCCATTCCAAGGCGCCGTTGCGGTTGGCGACAATGCTGGGATTTGCCATGTCACTGTTCAGTTTCTTTGCCGGTTTGGTGTACCTGATCTACAAATTGATTTTTTGGCAAAGCTTTTCCATTGGAATTGCGCCCATCGTGATTGGGTTGTTCTTGTTCTCTTCAGTCCAACTGTTCTTCCTGGGGATCGTGGGGGAATACATTGGGGCGATCCACCGGCAGGTGTACAAGCGGCCTTTTGTGATAGAAAAAGAGAGAATAAACTGGTGAATAGTTGGAACGCTTCCATCGATGATTCACGCCATTCTTAAAGAAGATGTTAAGTCCGTCACCTGCGCATTGGCCCCGCTCTGCAAGGCGCTTGACCATCGCCGGATATTCCTGACCGGTGGCACCGGGTTCTTCGGCAAGTGGCTGCTGCACAGCTTCCTCGGACTGCGCAGTGCGTATGGTCTCGATGTCGCGTTGACCGTCCTCTCACGCGATCCTAAACGGTTTCTCGACTCCTTCCCCAGATTCTCGGGACAAGAGGGGTTGGATTTCATCACGGGTGATGTCAGGTCATTCACGCTGCCCGCTGGGCGGACCTTCGATTTCGTGATTCACGGCGCGACCGCCGCAAGTGCGAAACTGGAACAGGAAACCCCCGATGAGATATACTCCGTGATCACGGATGGGACGCGGCACATCCTCGACTTCACGCGGCGATGCAAAGCAGAACGGCTTCTTTTTATCAGTTCGGGTGCGGTTTACGGTCCACAGCCGCCCTCGTTAAGTCATGTCCCTGAAACGTACGAGGGCACCCCCACGACAGCCTACGGCAAAGGCAAGAAGGTTTCCGAACAGCTTTGCCTTGACGCTTCAGCCGGACGGTTCGAATGTGTGATCGTCCGGCCGTTCGCCTTCGTCGGTCCCTACCTCCCGCTGGACGCCCATTTCGCGGTTGGCAATTTCATCCTGGACTGTCTGCAAGGCCGCCCCATCGTCATCCAAGGCGACGGCACGCCGCTGCGCTCCTACCTCTATGCCTCGGACTTGGCGGAATGGCTGTGGACGGTTCTGCTGCGCGGCGAACACGCGCGGCCTTACAATGTGGGTTCCAGCGACGCAATTTCCATTTGCGACCTGGCCCAGCGCGTTAGAGAATGCGCCGGAACGCAAAACGAGATTGTGATTCATCGAAAGAAAGTTGAAGGCGTATTACCGGCGCGTTATGTGCCGTCGGTTGACCGTGCGGAAAAGGAACTTGGCGTATGCCAACGCCACTCCTTGTCCGATGCCATTCACCGGACAATCGCCTGGCATCGGGGTTTGCATGCGAAAGGTTCAGGTTAATGAAATTCATTGGCGCAAAGGCGCAAAGAATACGTTTTTTAGTTAAGCCAACAGCCCGTTTTCTTGGCGTCGTGGCACCTTCGCGTCAATGAATTGATTGCTTTACCAAAAAGGCGCAAAGACGCCAAGAATCCACATTCAGCCCTCCAAGAAGGCTATTAAGCGTTGACATCATCCTTATTGCAAGGCTACTATGCGCGCCATGAAAGAACACGTCCAACAATTTGTGGATGATGCGTTGTCGCGGGTTTGGCCGAAGCCGAAGCGCCGCGAGGTGGCGGTAAAGGCCCATCACGACATGCTTTCCGTACTGGTCGGGATGCGGCGCACGGGGAAGACGTGGCTCTGTTTTCAGCAAATGCACGACCTGACGGCGCGCGGTGTGCCGCGGGATCGTATTCTGTATTTGAACTTTGAGGATGACCGGCTGACAGGATTGTCGTCCACCCAGTTGCAGTGGCTGACGGAGCTTTACTATGCACGGCATCCGGCTAACCGCGAACAGGAATGCCACTTTTATTTCGATGAAATCCAGAACGTGCCGGGCTGGGAAAAGTTCGCGCGGCGCCTGCTGGATAGTGAAAACGTACGCATCACAATTACAGGCTCATCCGCGAAATTGTTGAGCCGTGAGATTGCGACCTGCCTGCGCGGGCGCGCATTGACGACCGAGGTCTTCCCCTTGAATTTTCGGGAATATGGGACATTTCACGGCCTTGAGATGCCTGCCAACGGCAGTTTTGGCGCCTCGGCGCGATCTCGAATCCTACAGGCGATGGATTCGTATCTGCACGGTGGAGGGTTCCCGGGAGTGCAGGACATGGCGCCGGAAATGCGTCAAGAGGTACTCCAGAACTATGTGGATGTGGTCTTGCTGAGGGACGTCATCGAACGCCATGGTATTTCCAATGTGCCGGCTTTGCGGGCATTAACCCGGCATCTCCTGCAAAACCCGGCAACGGGCTTTAGCGTGACCCGCTTCCATGGGCAGCTTCAATCTGAAGGCCTGGCTTGTACGCGGGACACATTGCATCTCCTGCTGGGGTGCCTGGAGGATGCGTACCTGGCTTTTCCGGTTGAACTGCACGCGCGTTCCGTGCAACGACGCCGTGTGAACCCGCGCAAGGTTTATCTTGCCGATACCGGCTTGCTCAGCGCCTTTGCGCTTGGGCTGACACCCGATCGCGGGGCGCGGCTCGAGAATTTGATCTTTCTAGCCCTGCGACGGCAGGGTTTGCAAGTGTCATACGGGCTCACGGAGAGCGGACATGAGGTTGATTTCGTCTACAATCAGGGCGGACGGCAACACTTGGTTCAAGCGTGTTGGTCGGTCGAACAGCCCCAGACCCGGGAACGCGAGATTCGAGCCTTGAAGGTAATGGCGGCAGCACTGCCGGACGTATCTTGTACGGTGGTGACGTGGATGGATGAGGGTGAGGAGTCCGGTGTTCAGATTGTGCCGGCTTGGAAATGGCTGTTGACGAAAACCTCATAACCAAGCACAAGCAACTCTTTCCCGAACGAACACCCGTTCCATCCGACCACTGACCTTCGATACCCACTGTTTACTGTTCACTGTTTACTGTTCACTGCCTTCCGACCTCCGACCTCCGACTTCTTCCCCCGCCACTTCCGCACGGTCCACTAATAGTGGAATGCGAGCCGTCGCCCAAATCGCGTCTGTCAGAACGATCTGGTTCAACCCCGGCTTTAACAAAACGCTTTCGATGCGCCACTCCGATAACTTCAGGTGCTGGAAGGTTTGGCCGGACATGCCGCAACGCACATGCTTGGAGCCGTTGACCGCCATGCCGCTGATCAGCAGCGTGACGGTATTGGTTTGCTGCGTGAGGTTATATATATCCAGCGTGGCTTTGTCCTCCAGAATCCGCCAGTCCCGGAAGTCCTTTAACTGCTGCCAAAGTTTAATGTAGCCCCAGGAGGGCGCATACAACACCAGCGTAGTCTGCCCCTGTTCGCGCGCGTGCCGGATCACGTCATCGCGAGTGTTATAAAAAACAGTTGTGATCATCCGATTCGTGGCGGGATCGTAAAAATCGTCGCGAAACGCCAGCCCCGCCCTGGCCAGCTTGATCCCGGCCAGATTGGTAAAGACCATCGAACGGGCAAAATGCCAATTAGAAAGCACGCCCATCCGTGCTCTTTCGCTATTGCAATATTCCAGATAGGCTGCGTCGGGGAATTTAGTAAAAAACGCTTTGGCCGTTGCGGGCCAGTTGTACTGCTTGAATACATCGCTTGGTTCGGACGGCACCGTGAAGGTAAAAAATACATTGGTGGAATTATGCACCCGTAACTCGTTCCAGGGATCGAACCAACGTTCGACGAGCACCAGCGTGCGCGAAGGCAGTTGCGTGTCACACCACCTCGCAACTTCCTTGAAAGGGGTCGGTTGGCCGGTGATTGTGATGCTCCACCACGCAGCCGGAAGCAGCGTTGCAATCGCGACCGCTGCCACGGCATAAACCATCAGGCGGCGTATCGCAGACTTTAATCCGAGCCAGCGGCCCAACAACGATAAATGCCAAAGTCCCGCCGTGACGAGAATCAGAAACAATGGCAGGACCATGGATATATAACGTCGGGCAAAATTGATTTCCTGAATCATGGATGCAGCCACATACAGGCTCATTGCGCCAAAAAGCAAGAGCAGGACAATGCCGTATCGTCCGGTCCATGGACGATGTCTGATGAAATAGACGATCAGCAGCAGACCGGCCAATATGATCAACCCAATGCCAAGCGGCGTAGTGCCAAACGACAAGCCTTCCGCCAATCGGCCGGGAGCGTCGAAAATAGACGTCGTTCGCGCCCCAAATGCGCGAATCACGCTCTCCTTGATTTCAGGGTTCGTCAACCGTGACAATATAAATGGCACGCCCCATTCGCAAAACAAGAGCGGAATGCCAACGACGCCATAAACGACCAGCCAGATCGCCAGATCGCGACCGTGGCCGCGTAGCCTTCGGATACGCCAAATCAGGATTCCCAACATAATGGGAACCACCAAAGCTGCCAGCCACCAGCCGGAAAAATGGCCATAGGTCAACATAAAGAACCCAATCCCGGCCAGCATGTGGAAATACCAAGGCAGACAACCCGGAACACGGCGTCGCCGGAACAACCACAGAACCGAGTATAACTGCATGGCGGCGCCCAGCACGACTGGCGGATAAAAATAGGCTTCGCGCGACAACTGGATATGGAACGAGTTACAGGCCAGCACCAGCGCAAAGAAAAAGCCGAAGCGCCGGCCACTCAATTCCCGGCCGGCCAGGAAGGCAAACAACACCGTCGCAATGCCCAGGAGCGCACAGGGCAGACGGATCGTGAAATCCGTTACCGGTAGATGCAGGCAGTCGATAAAGCCCTTTGTGAAGGCCGGCGCAAAAGGAAACTGTTCCGTCGGCGAGAACACTTGAAACCAGTCGAAGAAAATCTGCCACGCGGTTGTCGGGCTGTGACAGAAATTATAAAAAATTATCGTGTCGGCGCGGAAGGCCGACTCCCCCAGCCACATCAGCCGGAAAAAAACACCCGTGGCCAGGACCAACAGCAGTCCAACCCACAATTCATACCGTCGGATATGCATACGCAACGCCTTTTTCTTAAAGAACCCGGTGAATGGCCCGAATCCACATGGCTTTCCTCATTTTGAGCATTCCATCCCCACTCCAGGACTCGGAATACGAAGAGAGTTGAGGGATACGGTCGTTTTCACATTTTTAAAAACCGTCTCCGCGATCTTTCGATAGCCTTCTTCCGTTCGGACGTTTTTCCCGCGATCCATCGAAACGACCCATCGGGAAATGAATCCTTGGTTTGGAACCCAGCATGGATCGCCCGTGACGAGTCGCCCGTTTGGTTTCAACGCGCGATGAGCGAAGCGCATTAAATCGAGCGCTTCATCATCGTTCAGATGGTGCAGTAAAGCCGAGCAAAGAACGATGTCCGCGTCGCGGAGACGTTCGTCATTTCCCAAAGTCCTGGTATCCCCAACCAGGAAGAGCCCTTTATCGCCATATTTTGTTTTGGCCGATTCGATGTACCTCTCGCTTGCATCGATACCCACGTAACTGACGCCCGGCAGCCATTCGGCCATCTTGGCCGGCCCACATCCCACGTCGATCAATTTATCGCCGGGTTTTGCCCGGACGATATCCCGAGCCTTTTGCAAAACTCCCACAAGAGCGGTCGGGACGGAGCCCGACCCTCCAGAAAACGGAGACAACGGCCTGTTTTCAACAATGGAGGGACGACCTCCGTGTCGTCCGCGGGAGTTTTGCAAAAGGCTCTCCCTTATAAATACCCGGCGAGCCGCATTGCCTCCGACAATTTCCTGAAAAAGGTCGTAGATAAACGGAACCCGAAGCAACTTTTGGAGGCCGGAGTCGTCTTGCATGTTTTATCCACCAACTAGCCGGCAAGGAATCGCTTTTCGGGCGGCACGGACACGCGTCCATGGGGACCGGCCGGAAGAAGCGCTTCCATGGGAAATACGGTAGCCGAACCGGGATCGATGGTCAAGGCGGCAGTCGAAGTCGCAGGGCAAACGCATCATCATAATGAGCCGCAGATATGTAACCCGAAAACCGCAAATTGAAGAATAATGGGTGCGAATTCGTTGACGCGGAGGCGCAAAGCCGCAAAGAAGGCTTTCTTGAGTTAAAACCAAAAACCGCTTTTCTTTGCGTCTTGGCGCCTTTGCGTCAAATCTTCCGCTTTTTCCAAATCCATGATGAACTCGATCACATCGAAATTCATGATGCGTTCGCCCTGGCCAGGGGGGGCTTGTTGGCGAATGCCGCGGCGGTATGGTAGGCTGGCGATACGTTCGCCGGACGGTGGACTGGAGATGGGCGAGTCATAATTGGCAAGGAGAGCCGTCATGGGTGTATTCACATTCAATTTCAAATCGGCCCCGGACTCCCTGCGGGCGGGACTGGACGCGGTCGAGACGGATCATGCGGGGCGTTTCGGCGCCCGGAAAGGCGCCTTGGCGCTGGCGTTTGTCGAGGACGCGATGCTGGGCCGGGACGGTCTGGCGGTGTCGGCGGACAAGGCCGGCGTCACGGTCCGGTTCGGAAGCCGCTCCGCGGCGTTCCGCGCGCTGGGCCGGCTGCTGGGCGCGACAACGCGCGCCGACCTGACGTTCAGCGAAAACTCGGACTACACCATGCGCGGGCTGATGGCGGACTGCAGCCGCAATGGCGTGCTGCGGCCGGACGCGGCCGAGGCGTTCATGCGGCGGTCGGCCCTGATGGGCGTGAACATGCTGATGTTCTATACCGAGGACACTTACGAGGTGCCCGGCGAACCGTTCTTCGGCTATCTGCGCGGCGGGTTCACGATGCGGGAGATGAAGGCGCTGGACGACTACGCCGACGCGCTGGGCATCGAACTGATTCCGTGCATCCAGGCGCTGGCCCACCTCGAACAGACGCTGCAGTGGGACCCCAACTTCAAGTACCGCGACACGAATAATATACTGCTGGCGGGCGACGATCCGACCTACGCGCTGATCCGCAAATACATCAAGGCCGCGAGCGGGTGCGTAAGGAGCAGGCGGATTCATCTGGGCATGGACGAGGCGCAGGGGCTGGGTTCCGGCCGGTTCAAGGAGAAGTTCGGCGACAAGCCGCCGTTCGAGATCATCAACGAGCATCTGGCGCGCGTCCGCGACATCTGCCGGGAAGAGGGGCTCAAGCCCATGATCTGGAGCGACATGTATTTCCGGCTCGGCTCCGAGACGCACAGCTATTACGACATGGAATGGAAGATACCTCAGGAGATCGCGGCCAACATTCCGAAGGACGTACAGCTTGTCTACTGGGATTATTATCACGCCGACGTGGAAACCTACCAGAAGATGATCGCCTTCCACCGGCAGCTCGGAAGCGAGCCGATCATGGGCGGCGGCATCTGGACCTGGTCGCACATGTGGTGCGCGCTGCCATGGAGTTTCACGGCCGTGAATGCGTGCATGAGCGCGTGCCGCAAGGAAGGGCTCAAGGAAGTGTTCATGACCATGTGGGGCGACGACGGCATGGAGGTGGACCTCTTCAGCGCGCTGCCCGGCATCCAGTATTTCTGCGAACAGGCCTTCGGCGCGGCGGATCCGATGAAGGCCGCGAAGAAGCATTTTGCCGGCATATGCGGTTGTGCCTTCGACCCATGGGTGCGGGCCGCCGGCGTGGATTCGATTCCGCCGATCGAGAAACCGGAGCTGGCGATGGCCGCGTTGGGTCGCGCGCTGCTATGGCAGGATCCGGCGCTGGCGCTCCTGGACCCGGTCCTGGGCAAGGCGAATCTGCGGCCGTGGTACGGCAGGCTTGCGAAGGATCTGGCGGGCGAGGCGAAGAAGGGCGGACTTGCCGGGCGTTTGAACTATCCCGCGGCGCTGGCCGCGGTTTTGGAATTGAAGACCCATCTGCGGCGCGACATGGCGAAGGCTTATGCCAGGAAGGATCGGAAGGCGCTGATGGCGATTGCCAAACGCGAGTTGCCCGAGTTGCGCAAACGCGCGGCGGCGCTGTGGAAGCGGCATCGCGCCATGTGGATGGCGACCTACAAGCCGTTCGGCTGGGAAGTCATCGAATCCAGGTACGGTACGGTGATGCTCCGGCTGGAGACCGTACAGCAGCGGCTGAACGACTACCTGGCCGGCCGGCTGGACGAATTGCCGGAATTGGCGGCGACTCTGCACAATCCTTGGGAAGGCCGTAAGATCGACGACCTGCACCTCGGCTCCGCGCGGATGCGCACACCGAGCTGCATCAAGTAGCCCGCCGTACGGCAATTGGTCAATATATCCGCAACAGCGTGCTCATCTGAGGCAACCGGAATTCCCATATCGCGGGCCAGGACTGGGTTGCGCTGGAACTCGTCCAATTCGTCGACGCGTAGATCCAGGCTTGTATGGCGGCGGTGTCCGCGAATGTCCCCCCAGGGCACAGGGTGTTGGTGGGATTAACGGCAAAGGCCAGCGCGGCGATGCCGTTGGTGAGCTCTGCCGGCCGCCAGCTGTCGTGGTCGCCGGGCAACCCGTTGGTCAACCAGGGCGTGGCGCTCATGGCGGACAGGAAGAGCGGATTGGTCACGGTGTGTTGAAAGGCCAGAATCTGGTCGCCGCCCTTGCACAAAGTCAGCCTGCCTGAGATCGTGCCGGTCGAAGCCTGCCCGCCTTCCACGCGCACCACGCTGCCCCGTTCCACCCCCGCCGCCGGCGCCTGCCAAACCACGGTGCGTTTGGTCGCCATCAGGTTCGTGCCGGTCCAGCCATTGTCCGTGAATGCCACCTCTGCGCCCGTCGGCAGGCGGCGCAGCGCGGCGAACGCGAAACGGTCCGTATTGACAACGCTCGTCTGAAATCCGACGACAGCCAGATCGCCCGCCGCCAGCGCGGGCGACGAGGTTTGCACGGTGAAGGCCCATGACGGCCAGGTTTGCAAGGTGTCCTTGACGCGCACCCAGGAGGCCTGATTATTGATCGCGGTCAACAATCCCTCGCGCGAAGCGTTGGTCAATGCGCCCGCGTAATAACCGTTGGCCATCTGGTTCGTGAACATGCAGGCATGTACTCCCGGGTTCATCATGTCGGGCAGATTGCACTCCCCCGAATCCGGCGGCGGCAAGGTCGTCCAGGCATGCGAATTAATCCCCGCCAGGAAAACGGGCGCATTTGTCGGACCTTGATAGGCGAGGATGGAATCGCCTTCATCGTTCAACTGCGACAGTGCCCCACTGATAATCCGACCCACTGAGGCATTCGTGCCTTCGATCGTCACGGTAGTACACGAGGCGATGGCGCCGCCTGTGTCGTTAGACCAAACGGCGGTATTTTCATAAGCGCGAAAGGTGTTGCTTGTGCTGTTCCATGCTCTGTCGGTCAAATTGACCGCTGTACCCGGCGGTAAATCGACAAAAGTGACAAAGGCGAAACGATCCGTCGCGCCGGACATCTGATATCCCACAAAGGCCAGATCGCCCGGCTTCAGATTGGCAGCGCTGGCCACGCCCGTCAACTCCAGCCACGCCAATGCAACAACCCAAAACCGCGCGCTGTTTCGCATGGTCATTTCCCTCCTCAACATCCTATATCGGGTACAATAACTTCATGTTGGCAAATCCGGCAAGCGGCAATTAGCGTCCCAAATCCTCACCTACGGAGGCTGCTGCCATTCGGGAACCACCCTTTCACACGCTGCCCACGCGGCTCGCGGGGACGCTCGCCCTCCCGAATATTTCTCTAGTGAGTCTCGGTGACGTTTTCGGGAGGGCGAGCGTCCTCGCGAGCCGCGTGGATGTGAGGTTCCATGCACGTCGCCAGAATGGCAGAATGCCTTTAGGCGAGGATTTGGGGGCGCCGACGCCTATGGCCTGACCTAGCGCGCCGCGCTACAGTCGCGGTACAAGATAACGCATCACGACCCCAATTCCCGTTGCGCCTGCTGGAACGCGCGGACCGCGAACGCCAACTCATCCCGCGTGTGCGCGGCGGACACCTGACAACGGATGCGCGCGCGATCCATCGGCACCACCGGGAAACTGAAGGCGACCGCGTAGACGCCGAGTTCCAGCAAGCGTTCGGCCATGCGGACGGCGCGCGGCGCGTCGCCGAACATGACGGGTACGATCGGGTGTTCGCCCGGAAGGATGTCGAATCCCGCCTGTGTCATCGCCGCGCGGAAGAACTGCGTGTTAGCGCGAAGTCGCTCGCGCAACGCGCCGCTTTCGGCCATCAACTGCAAGGCTGCCAGCGACGCGCCGGCCAGCGCCGGCGGCAGCGAGTTGCTGAACAGGTATGGCCGGCTGCGTTGCCGCAGCAGCGCGATAATCTCGCGCCGGCCGCTGGTGTAGCCGCCGCTTGCGCCACCCAGCGCCTTGCCGAGCGTGCCGGTCAGGATGTCGACGCGATCCATCACGCCGTGCAACTCGGGCGTGCCGCGACCCGCGGGGCCGACGAAGCCCACGGCGTGAGAGTCGTCCACCATGACCAGCGAGCCGAATTCCCCGGCCAGGTCGCAAATACCGGGCAGGTTCGCCAGGCTGCCGTCCATCGAGAACACGCCATCGGTCGCGATCAGGGAAAAACGCGCGCCGGCGGCCCGTGCTTCCAGTAGTTTGGCGCGCAGGTCAGGCATGTCGTTGTTCCGGTAACGATAGCGTTGAGCCTTGCAGAGGCGGATGCCGTCGATGATCGACGCATGATTGAGTTCGTCGCTGATGACGGCGTCCTCCGCGTCCAGCAACGTTTCGAACAACCCGCCGTTGGCGTCGAAACAGGATCCGTACAGCAGCGCGTCCTCCGTGCCGAGGAACCGGCTCAGGGAGCTTTCCAGTTCCTTGTGAATGTCCTGGGTGCCGCAAATGAACCGCACGCTGGCCAGGCCGAACCCATACCGGTCGAGGGCCGCGTGCGCGGCCGCTACGAGCCGCGGATGGTTTGCCAGTCCGAGGTAGTTGTTGGCGCAGAGGTTGAGCACCGGCTTCGCCCGTCCGGCCACGTTGACGGTCGCGCTTTGGGGCGAGACGAGCACGCGCTCGCGTTTGGTCAGCCCGGCCGCGTCGATCCCGGCGAGGATTTTTCGCAAATGGTCTTGCATCGCATGCATGGGTTGTTTACTCCGCCCATGTCAACACGACCTTGCCGCTCTGTCCGGAGAGCATGGCGTCGAAGCCCTGTTGGAACCCGGTATATGGCAACCGGTGGGTGATGACCGGGTCGATCTTCAACCCACTCTGGAGCATGACGGTCATCTTGTACCAGGTCTCGTACATCTCGCGCCCGTAGATGCCTTTGATGGTAAGCATGTTGAAGATGACGATATTCCAGTCGATGCCCATCTCGCCGCCTGGCGGCAGGCCGAGCATGGCAATGCGCCCGCCGTGGGCCATGTTCGCCAGCATGTCGCGAAAGGCGCTTGTATTACCGCTCATCTCCAACCCGACGTCGAAGCCCTCTTTCATGCCCAGGCGTTTCTGGACATCAGGCAGTTTCTCGCTGCGCGCGTCCACGGCCAGGTCGGCCCCCAACCGTTTCGCCAGCGCCAGACGCCAGGGGTTGACGTCGGTGATGACGACGAAGCGCGCGCCGGCATGTTTCGCGACCGCGGCCGCCATGCAGCCGATCGGCCCGGCGCCGGTGATCAGCACATCTTCTCCCAGCACGTCAAAACTCAGGGCGGTGTGGACGGCATTGCCGAACGGATCGAAGATGCTCGCCACGTCCAGCGGGATGTTAGGCTCGTGAACCCAGACGTTGGTAACCGGCAACGCGATGTACTCGGCGAACGCGCCGGGTCGGTTGACGCCGATCCCCTGGGTGTCTTTGCACAGGTGCCGGCGGCCGGCCAGGCAGTTACGACAGCGACCGCAGACGACGTGCCCTTCGCCGGAGACGATGTCGCCGTGTTTGAAGTCATGCACGTTGCTGCCGACGTCGACGATGCGCCCGACGAACTCGTGCCCGATAATCATCGGCACGGGGATGGTCTTCTGCGCCCATGCATCCCAGTTGTAGATGTGAACGTCCGTGCCGCAGATGCTGGTTTTGAGCACCTGCACCATCACGTCGTTGATACCCATTGTCGGGCGGGGAACCTCTTCCAGCCAGATGCCGCGTTCCGCCCGCCGTTTTACCAAGGCCTTCATCGTATCCCTCCCTGTTCTCAAGTGGCTTTCAAGAACATTCCGAGACAAGTGGCGCGCCTGGCTGGGATCGAACCAGCAACCTTCAGCTTCGGAGGCTGACGCTCTATCCAATTGAGCTACAGGCGCTTAAGCGGGAAGCGTACCGGGAAACCCATGCGCTGCCGGAAGCGCTACAATACCCGCCCATGGTCCGCGCTTCAAGCCAAACCTAGGCGTTTTCAAGGGCGCACGCATCATGAATTTCGATGTAATCGAGTTGTAACTGCTCAGGTAGGCATCACTCAATGCCGCCTGCATGACGGATGGTTTACGCCCTTCCCGCGAGGGCTGCAAGGCTAAAAATAAAATTATTTTTTGCTGGACTCGGACGGCGGGATGCCGTAATCTGTAATCCATG
>CAIYGI010000086.1 GCA_903925685.1 uncultured bacterium | reverse complement strand
TGCCGCGTCATCCCCAAACCATTCCACAAACTCCTGGTACGTGCGCGGATAGTCGATTCCGGCCTTGGGTCCTATGCGGTCGTCCATGCCCACGGACACTACACCTTGTGGTCGTTTGCGTCAAGTGGATACCCCCTTTTATACAAAAGACGCTGATTTCAAACGGTTCCCGTTTTTGGACACGATCGATCCGACAGCCTGATGGAATGCCTCATACATGGGATGACGATCCGATGAGAAGGATATCCAAATATGCGCGCGGCCATTGAAATTCGCGAGTTAAGCGTGACTTTTGCGACGCGGCGGGGCAGCCATGCGGCGCTCGACCGGCTTTCGCTCACGGTGATGCCGGGCACCATTTGCGGCTTTCTTGGACCCAACGGCGCCGGCAAGACCACCACACTCCATGTACTGCTGGGCTTCATCCCGCCCACGGCGGGGTCGGCCACGCTGCTGGGCGCAGACGTGCGCCAGTCCATCGCCCGCGAACGCATCGGTTATCTGCCGGAGAATCCCGACCTCTACGGGTTTCTCTCCGGCTGGGAACTGCTGGCCTTCGCGGGGCGGCTGTTCGGCCTCGACCGCGCGACGCTGCGGCAACGCAGCCGTACGCTGTTGGAGGAAACCGGGCTGGCCGATGACGCGGACCGCCGCATCGCCACTTACTCGCGCGGCATGAAGCAGCGGCTGGGACTGGCGCAGGCGCTGATCAACGACCCCGATTTACTGATCCTCGACGAGCCCACCGGGGGCTTGGACCCGCTGGCGCGCCTGGACGTCAGGCGCATCCTGGCCGGCCGCCGCGCCGCCGGCAAAACGGTTTTTTTCAGTTCGCACGAACTTTCGGAAGTCGAGTCGGTCTGCGACCGCATCGCCATTCTGGCCCGCGGCCGGCTGGTGGCCGAGGGCACACTGGCCGGGCTCGTGCCGCCGGGACAAACCCTGGAGCGCTTTTTCATAGACTCCGTTACAGACCGGAAGGGATGCGAAGTATGATCCGCGTGATTGCCATTGCGCGCCTCGTGCTGCTGGAAATGATCCGCCGCCGGGATGTATATGCCCTGATGATCGTGCTGGCGGCGATGCTGGTCGCGCTGCTCAGTCTTAACGTCTTCGGCCTGGGGGGAACGGCAGGCTATGTGAAAGAGACGGGCTTCCTTGCGGCCGGGTTGCTGGGTTGGAGTTTCGCCATTCAAACCGGAGCGCGCCAGTTGCCGCGCGAGGAACAGTCAGGCACGCTTTTTCCGCTGCTCGCCAAACCGGTCTCACGCTGGGAACTCGTGCTCGGCAAGTGGCTCGGGGCCTGGCTCGCCTCGTGCGCGGCGCTGGCGGCCTTCGCGCTGGTGGTTCTGGCCGCGGTGGCCTGCAAGGGCGGCAGGACGGACATCGCAACGCTACTGCAAGCTTATTTGCTGCAAATCACCGCATTGGCCGCCGTTGTGGCGCTGGCGATTTGCTTTTCAACCAGGATGCACGCTGACGCCAGTTCAACGCTGGCTTATCTCATCACCGGCACAGCTTTCCTTCTGACACCCCGCATTCCACACCTGCTGACCGTCGCCACGCCCGGTGCGCGGGAGGCGTTGCTGGTCCTGTACTATCTTCTGCCTCACGCCGAGTGGTTCGACCTGCGCCGCCGTCTGGTTCACGACTGGGGGCCGGCGCCATGGTCCGCTTTCGCTCTGGTCGTTGTCTACGGGGCGCTGTGGACCGTGGCGGCGCTGCTGGCCGCCTGGGCCGCACTGCGGCGTAAACGCTTCGACCGGGGCGCCGCATGAAGCGAGGCGACCATCCCGCTGCCGTGCGCTGGGCCATAATCGGCGCCGCGGTCGCGATTGTCCTGGCGTCCGCGCTGGCCTGCCGGCTGGATCGAGTCTGGGCCGCGGAGGTTCCCGACGCGTCGTCCGGCGCCGCCGCCAGGCTGCTGGGCGAAAGCCGCCGCTCCTTAAGCGGCGATTTGTACATGGAAGGCGATGTGTTTCTTCACCGCGGCGGGCACTACGTGGAGAGCACGGCATTTTCCAACCGCTTCTTCCAGCGAATAGGCGCCATCATGGCGCCCCGCCAGCATTTGCATGTCCAGGGCGCCCAGGCGGCGGAAGTGCTGCCCTGGCTGCGCCTGGCCACCTCCGCCGATCCGCACAATGTGGAAGCCTGGATGGCGTCCGTATTTCTGGCCGAAACCGCGGCCGGCCGGATCGATGTCGCCGCCGACATTCTCGCCGAGGCGCGCGCCGCCAATCCTCGCGACTACCGGCTGCCGCTGGAACAGGCGCGCCTGTTAATGCGACGCCACACCTGGGATCGTGCCGCTCGCGAACTGGCGACTGCCCAGCGCCTGTGGCCCAACCCGGCCGCGAGCGATGACGAGGACGCGCGTTTGGACCGGGCCGAAATGCTCACCTATCGCGGCTACCTGCTGGAACTGGGCGGAGAACTGTACGAGGCCGTGCGATTCTACCGGCAGGCACAGGAGCTCTACCCTGAACGCGTTGAACTGGCGGTCCGGGCGGACTGTTTGTCGCGCCGGCTGGCGCCGGCGGTTGATATTCGAACGGCGCTGAACAACGTTTTTGTTGCAAAACAAGGGGATGCCGGGCATGATGAGGAAAACCATGGGGAAGAACACGAGGGCTCGTCGCCCCATTTGAGTCATGTCATCCACTAGGCTCTTTGTCGAAAAGCAAGGGCCGCCGAATACTCCATGAGCCTCATCGAAGAAGCATTGCGAAAACATCGCGCGGAACAATCTGCCAAAAAGCCGGATGTCGCGCCAGTTGCCGGCGCCGACGCCGCACCGGCACGCCCGCCGACCTTGCCCGAAGACCGCGGCCATTCGAAGAGCCGTACATTGCTGCTGGTTGCACTAAACCTGCTGCTGGTTGCTGCCGTGCTGGCTGCCATTGGATGGGGCGCATGGCGCCTGCTGATGACGCGCGCGGGGCAGGCGCCGACAACGTTCCAAATCGGAGCAGGTGGTGTCGTTGCCACCGGCGCTGCGACGGCCACGCACATCGTCGCATCCGCGATAACGAGCACGCAGCATATCCCCAACGCCGTAACCGTCGCCAATCCTGCATCCACGCTGCAATCCGCCGAATCCGGCAACGAAGTCGCCGCCAGCGTTATCACTGTCATCGCATCCGCCTCGCAAACGCCGGCCAGAGTCACGAGCGTGACGACAACCATTCCGCCTGCGCCACCCCCGCCGCCACCCGTTCATCCAGTCTGGCCGCATCTGTCCGTTTCGGGAATCATGGAAGCGCCCGGCAACCGCTCAACCGCCATCGTCAACGGAAAGATTCTGCGGCAGGGCGATAGAATCAAGGGGACAATCATCACCGCAATTTCCAGAAACGGCGTCACCTTCGAGTTCGAAGGCGAATCGCGCCGGATACGGACGGGAAATACGGCGGAGTGACCCGGCGTCAGGCCGGTGCGGCAGGTGTCGCCGCGGCGGCTTTTTCGGCACGGCGCTGGGAAATCCGCTCCAGCGCCGCATCGAACTCCGCCGGAGGCGTCAGATAGAAGTGCGCATGCCGCGACAGCAGCCGGCACACGTCATCGCGCAAAGGCTGGCGGTAAGGGTTCATAATGACCACCAACGCGTCCTTGCGACCCATCAGATCGAATACCAGCACGCCATTGCGCAGCATGTATTCCATTGGCAAGAGTCCCACGACCTCTTCGCGCATATCGAAACCGGTCATCGGAATCACCGGGGTGCCGTTTTCCTTTGACATATGGGCCAGAATGCGATCCAAGCCGTGCCCGCCACGATCATGCAACACGTGCAGCACGCTCACCGTCACCACCTTGTCGCTGCTGGAAAGTTCCGTGATATCGTTCGCGACCTTGGCGTAATCCTCGGCATTCAGTTCGCCGGACTGGTGAAGATTCCAAGCCAGCGAAAGTTCAGCAGCCACCGCCGCCGTACGCCCCATGGCATCGCCGCCGGTCTTCTCAACCGGGGCAGCAGAGCCCCCGGCATTCGCCGCGACAACGGCCTCCTCCTGGCGCGCGGTGTTCGCCAGGAAAGCCGTGACACGCGCCAACGCCCCCCGTCCCGCCCCGTCGCTCTCCGCCAGCCGTTTCAGGCGCGGTTCGAGAGCAGCCAGGGCCGCATCGTCGCCATCCGCCATGGTTGCCTCGGCCAGGCGCACCAGATGCTTCACGGCCAACGTCCGTTCCCCCACCTGTTCGTAGGCCTGCGTCAGGGCATCGAGGGCCGCGCGGTCGTTCGGAAACGCTTCAACGATGCGCTCGAAAAGATGTATCCCCTCCCAGGCCCGCGAATCGTCGTCACCCGCACTCACTGTTTTAGGATTCTCTGCCATGCGCCGCCCCTCAAATATACGCTGTTCTTTGATTGGATAATATCGCAGCCATCCCAATCTGCCAATCTAAAAGATAGTCAATCATGACGGCTCAGGACTCGGAAACCAGCTCTTTAGTTGCCTGCCGAGGTAAACTATGACTTCAGGCAGATCGTGAACGATGGGCGCGCCGCAGGCTGCAAGGCGGGCGGGGTCGCAGTGCCCGTTGGCGACAAGCAGGCAACGGCAACCGATGGCGCGTGCGACTTCGCGATCATGGCCCGTGTCGCCGATCAGCAGCACCTCGCAGGGCGCCAGTCCGAGCGTGGCGAGCAAGCGGTGTCCTTGCTCGATCTTGGAATGCGCCTGGAAGTCTTCGCGGCCGAGGATGTGGTCGAAAGCGTCAAGGATTCCACGTTCGGATACCATTTGCATAAGCAACCCCTGCTCGGATGCCGAGAGAATCGAGTGGCGCCAGCCTGTGTCACGCAGTTGTCGCAGCACACGCGCGGCATGCAAGCGAAGCGGCGCCGTGGCGGCGGACTCGGCATAGGCGGCGTGAAACTCCAGCGCAACGGCGTCCCAGTTCTCGCTGCTCAGATCGAAGCCCATGGTGCGATAATAGTCCCGCACCGGAAAATCGAAAACCTCCACATAGCGCGCGCGATTCACCGCGGGCAGACCACGCCGGCGCAGCAGCACGTTGAGGGCCACGACGCAGGCGTCCACGTCGTCCAGCAATGTGCCGTTCCAATCCCAGAGCAGATGTTTGACGCGGCGCGGCATTTCTGAAAGAGCATGGCACAGACGACCTCCGGGGAAAAGGCGAATACGCAACGCAGGTTCTACGGTGTCTCGAAAATCCGGCGCCGACCGGCGTAAAACTTATGCGCGACAGCTTGGCCGGGCAAGCATATCATGGCCGCGGTTTTGCGACCGTTATCGCCGCAGACCAGGCAGGCAAACCATGACGAAGACTTGCATCGGCACATCGCTCCTATATGTGGGCGCCTATACTTCCAAAGGGGCGAAGGGCATTTACCTGTTCCGCTTTGACGAGTCATCCGGCGCACTGGAACCGCTCGGGCTGGCGGCGGAGATGCCGAATCCCACCTTTTTGAACCTCCATCCCAACGGCCGGTTTCTCTATGCCGTAAGCGAGGTGCGCGAATATGGGGGTCGGCGTAACGGCGCCATAACCGCCTTTGCCGTCAACCGGGATAGCGGTGGTTTGATGCCTTTGAATGCGCAATCTTCGGGCGGCGACGGACCTTGTCACCTGAGCGTGGATCGCAGCGGACGGCTTCTGTTGGCGGCCAACTACTTCTCCGGCAGCGTGGTCGTTCTGCCGATCAAATCCGATGGCAGCCTCGGCGAAGCCACCGAGCTCGTTCAACACCATGGCTCCAGCGTCAATCCCGAGCGGCAGAGCGGCCCGCATGCGCATGCGATCATCCTCTCGCCGGACAATCGTTTTGCGCTTGTGGCGGAGCTCGGGCTTGACCGCGTCATGGTCTACCGCCTGGATGCCGTGGCGGGCCGGTTGTACGCCAACGATCCGCCATGGGCGACGGTTGCACCAGGGGCGGGTCCCCGCCATCTCGCCTTTCACCCGCTGCGGCCGTTGCTCTATGTAATCACCGAACTCGGAAACACCATGATCACGTTCGAATGGAATGCCGCGCACGGGGCGCTGCGCGAGTTGCAAACGATATCGACGTTGCCGCCCGGGTATGCCGGCGTCAACCTCGCGGCGGAGCTGCAGCCCGATGCCACTGGCCGTTTTCTCTACGGCTCGAATCGCGGCCATGACAGCATTACGCTTTTCCGGATCGGCGACCCCGCTGGCACGCTGGCGCCGATCTCCCATCAGCCTGTCATGGGAAAGGAACCGCGACACTTCGCCATCCATCCTTCAGGCAAATGGCTGATGGTCGCCAACCAGGAAAGCGATTCGATCACCGTCTTCCGGCGTGATACCGTAACCGGACGGCTTTCCGCCACGCCACATTCCGGAACCGTCTCGCTGCCCGTATGCCTGCTCGCAATATGAGCATTGCGCGCTCAACGCGGGCGCGCTACTATTATTCTTGAGGCCGGAAGTTTGGAAGTTGGAGCTTATTTTGGAGGACTTCGCATGTTAAAGACAGGCATAATCTGTGCGGCAGTGGCGTTGCTGGGAACCGGGTGCGCGAGCGTCACAATCGAAAAAGTCACCGGCGGACAGCCTCAGGCAGGACTGCATTTCTACCGTCCTGAACCTTTTCTGCTGGTCACCGACGACAACAAGCAGTTGTCAACGCGCGTCATCTATCTGCCCAACCGCTCCGAGGAATACGCCGTTCGTACGCATGCCTATTTCGCCAAGCAGGAGTTCAACGTCAAGTTGCAGGATGGCTGGAATCTAGTCGATTTCGGCCACACCTCCGACACCACACCGGGCGCAACTCTGGAAGCGATCAACGGCACGATCGGAACCTTTGTCACTCCACGCGACCCCGCTTCAGCCGGCCTGCTGGCGCCGGGACTCTACCGGTTTATCTACCGCGGCGGACGGTTGGCCGGGCTGGAGCCTGTGCCGCTGACCGTCGAACCGCAACCGTTCAAGGCCGCTTCGGGAACGGCCCCATGAGTCGCTCCGTCACCGTCGCTCTGGTCGGAACTTCAGGGTACGGTTCATTCTATCTGAATCCCTTTCTCGACTCCGCCTCCAAGCTGGACGTAAAACTCACGGGAGTGATAGATCCCTTTCCTGACCGCTGCCCCCGCCGCACCGAACTGGCGAGCCGCAACATTCCTTGCTACCCGACACTGGAAGAATTTTTCAACAACCATACGGCGGAACTCGTTATCATCTCCTCGCCCACCCTGCACAACGCCACCGCGCATTATCTCCATCATATGCTCTACCTGCTGGGGCCCACGCGCGAAACCTCCGCCACACCCACGCAGGTCCAGGCCGAACTCTACCGGGCCAACCGGATCGACAACTTCGACACCGCCGCCTTCCGCTGCCGTACCGATGCCGGGGCGGAAGTGCTTTTCTATACCTCCCATGCGGTCCCTTCGGACATCAATCCTGTATTCTGCCTCGAGTTCGAAAACGCACTGGTGTCGAACGGCAACGGTTTTGTCGCCCATCTGGCCGGCGGAGGCACGCGTCGCTACGGCGCTCCGGAAGCGCAGGGCGACTGCAAACTCACGCAGGTGCTGGAATCCGTCCGCACCGGAGACGCTCCGTCATGCGACATCGAAACGGCCATCCCGCAGGTGCTTTGCGTCAACGCCGCGCAGGAGTCCATGCCGCGGGTGAGGGTATTCCCCTCCGACATGGTGAATATCGAGGGTCATCCGCCAAACGAGCTGACATGGGTCAAGGGCCTCTCGCAAGCCCTCATCCAATGCTGGGGCATGGGAATATTGCCTTCCGAACACGGCGACATGCCATGGGCGCGTCCCAGCCGCCTGGTGGATGTCACGCAGTACACATCCTTTCCGCAAAACCCCGTCCTGCTTGGCGGCGCGGAAGCGGGCCTTCATAGCACCTAGTTTGATCCCTTGGCACAAGCAACAAACACACAGCCCGGGGCGCTTCGCACCGCGGTGTTCATGATCACTCTTCCCGCAAGCCCTCGATCACAGGCCGGTTCAAAGCAATCCAAACCACCGCGGCGGTGGCGATCAGTCCGCACATCAGGATGAACGCCAGCATCACAGCGCCTTCCACCACCGCTCCGGGACGCGCCAGACGCGCGCCCATTGGCAGAATGGCCGTCATCGCTCCCGCCGTTCCGCTAAGCGCGCCAGCCGCCAGGGCGATCCCCTGCTCCACCAGCAGCAATGCGCCGATTTTCGAACGCCCGAAACCCAGCGCACGCAGGCATGCGATTTCGCCGCGCCTTTCCCGCGCCTGATGGGCCATCGTCAGCGAGACGCCGGCAATCGCAAGCAGCAACGCCAGCCAACCCAGGGTGGTGAAAATTTCGAGGTAAACCTGTGTCACCCGCTGAAAACTCCACAGTCGTTCCATGGAGGATCGCAACTCGCCTCCCACCGTCTCAAGCGACTTCGCCGCCGCTTCCATCCACCCCGCATCCGGAATCCTGGGCGCATTGACCAGCAGCAAGCGGTAGCCCGCTATCGAGGGATAGCGCAGACGAAAGGCGTCCTTATCGATCAATACCATGCCTTGGAAAACAGAGTCCTTCAGCGTGCCCACCAGGCGCGCCGGGAAAATCTGGCCTGCGTCGTCGGTCAGCATCAGTATATCCCCCAGCTTCTTCTTCAGGCCCCACATCAGCGTACTCTCGTCGACGATAGCGGGCACCGCGTTCTCGGCGGGATCGCCAAGCATCCGCCACGACCCCGGATGCGGGCATTCCGGCAGACTTTCCGCGAATGTGAAAGCTCCTCGCTCCGCCAATAGTTGCGACGGCACACCGACCACCCGCGGCGCCATAATCAGTTGAGGATTGAGACAGCTGGCGTCGTCACCTTCCTGCAAGCGCAGAGCCAGGCATTCCGCGTTCTGGAAAACCGGCGGCAGCGCGAACAAAGGCTGGGCTAGTTCCACGCACCAGGTATATCCGCCCGTCGGACCACCTGGTTGATCGGCATCGCCTGGCATTTGCGGACGCACGGCCCCGAGCATTATCAGCAGGAAGACCGCGATGGACACCATCGCCGCGTTCGACAATGCCCGACTGATGCGGCGCGATGCGTTTGCCAGGCCAAGTTGCAGCAGCGTCCGCGCCGTTCCGCCCGACTTCCGGATGAGCAGCGCGCGCAACAGCAGGAGACCCGCCAGCATCACAAGCAACCCTCCGCCCAGACATGCCGCCATGTCCGCCGCGCCGGGGTGTCGCCAGGCGCTGCCGATCGCCGCTCCGGCCAGCACCAGCGCGGACAATGCCGCCAGGTACCATCCCCGCGCACGGCCTTGTATGCGCCGCGAAGCAGGGGACGCTTCGGCGGGGCCGTCGAGTTGCGCGCGGACTTGTCGTCGTTGCGCCCAGGCCAGCACCATGCCCTGCGCTGCAAGCGCCGCTCCCCCGACCGCCAGAATGGCCAGCACAGCATGCTTCAGGGCAAGATGCGGGGGCGCCCCGGCAAATCCAGTCTGGTGCGCCCAAATACCGTCCATGGCATGCAGGACCAGTCGCGCATAACCCAGACCCAGCAATATCCCGGCGGCGCTTCCAAAGACCACCAAGCCCAGCCCCTCGACCATGTAGATTTGTTGCACCAACTGCGTGCGATAGCCCACCGCGCGCAGCAACCCGATCCACCTGCGACGGCGATCGGCCCGCATGCCGAACAGCGTCGCCGCTATAAACATCGCAGACGCAACGAGCAGTATGCTCAGCGTTGCAAACAGCGCCGCAAAGTCCTGCGACCCGGAAGACGCCTGCAACAAGCGTTCGCGCAGCTCGATCCATTGCCAGCCGCTTGCTTCCGCCGGCAATTGCTCAAGCAGGCGCACCGTCAGTTCGCGACTCGAACCAGCCTCGGAAGCAAACCGTACCGCCGTCAAAACTCCCCAGCGCGTGTTCCACATCGCGCGCGCCGCATCAATGCTCAGCAGTGCCCGCGGCGTGCCGCGGTAGGCCGACCAGTAGTCCTGATCGGCTTGACGAATCCAGCGCGTCGCCACAAAGGCGCCGCCCCTCCAGTCCCGGCAATCGGAAACATCCCCAATCCCCGGCAGGTCGGGCATCAATCCCGGATCCACCTGGCCTATAGGAACAATCCGCGACACGCGGAAGCTCCGCGACGCCTCGCGCAGTTCGCGTCCCGCTCCCAGCTGGTCGTACACCAGCGTGACCGTGTCTCCCGTGGTTGCCCCGATATCAACGGACAGCCAATTGTTCAGCACGATCGTATTCGTATCGGATGGCCATGGCGCGCTTGACCCCTCGCCGCCCGCCACAAACGCATAAGGGGAGAGATTAGTTCCATGACCGATCGCCTTGACAAGGTACGCCGACACGGCGCTCGAGCGGGAATCCAGCCCCAGCGCGATCTGCGCCACATCCGGGTCAATCCAGAAAGAGGTTGACCGCAACTCGCAACCGCCATTGCCGGGCAATACGCGAAATTCCAGTCCTAGATCTTCAAGTTGCCGGCACCGCCGCAGCGCAACCTTCGCAAGGTTTAAAGTGCGCGCCGACTGTGTGCCGTCAACCACTGGATTCCCGCCGCCCGTCGATACGAGTTCTGTGGAAAGCAGGGCGAGATTGACCCGTTTGCGAACCCCCGCCAGATCCTGCAAAACGGAAAGCGGCAAAAAAACGTTCTCCGGCGCCAACGTCTGGGCCTCCAGGGCGAAGCGGCCAAGTTGTGCATCCTCGACAATGCCAGCAACTTGCACGCGCAATCCAACGCTGTCCGCCCGGCCCGCCGCCAATGCCGCCTCGCCAGGCATGGATTCCGGTCGTGCCACCCGCAACACGATTTCGTCTCCGCGCCGCACCCCGAGTCTATCCGCCGCCGCACGATTCAGCAGAGCGCCCTGCGTAAAGCCCGCGCTGAAGGGGGTGGCGTCGCCAAGCCGCCCGAAGCGGCTGTCGACGCCTACAATCCACGCCCCCGGCAACCGCTTTCCGCCATCGGTCGTCACCACCCCGCGCAGCCTCAATACAGGCGCCGCCTGATGCCCGGTGTCCGCGGACAGATCGTCAACCAACTCCTCGCGAAATGTTCCTCCGCTGCGCTGCAGCGCCAATTCGGTGCGCCCAAGCGTCTCCAGGGCATGACGCCGCAGCGCCGCTTTCAACGTGTCGCCCGCGGCGAAAGCGCCCAGCAGAACCGCCACTCCCAAGGCGATGGCCAGCACCAGCGCGACGTTTAGCGGCGCCTCGTGGAACAGCGAGCGCCAGGAAATCCTGTACGGTGTCACGGGCGTTACCCTCCCTCGTAGCCTGGCTGAAGCTGCCCATCCTCCATCGTATACTTAACGGCCATCCGCCGCGCCAGCGCCGCCGCATGCGTCACCATGATCACGGTCACCCCTTCATCCGCCTGCGCCCGGCGCAGGAGGTCCACCAGGGCCTCCGCATTGGCATGGTCCAGCGCGCCGGTGGGTTCGTCGGCCAGCACCAGGCGGGGACGATTGATCAAGGCGCGCACGACCGCCACACGCTGGCATTCACCCACCGACAACGCACCCGGCAGCGCGTCCAATCGGTTTCCAAGACCCATTTCGGACATCATCCGCGCGGCCCGCTCCTCCGCCGCTGCCACTGCGGCGCGTCCCAGCGGCAGCACCGGCAGCAGCGCGTTCTCGAAGGCCGTCAGCGACGGTAATAGGTGGTGCCGCTGGAAAACGAACCCTATCAAACGTCCACGGTAGAGGTCGCGCGCCAACTCGTCCTGTTCGAGGATGTCGCGTCCGTTGACAATTACATCGCCGCTCGTCGGCTCGTCGAGCGCGCCGATGATGTTCAGCAATGTGCTCTTGCCGCTGCCCGAAGGGCCGACAATCGCCACCGTCCCGCCGGCGGGGACCACTAAATTGACCTCCCTCAAGGCCTGCACGGCGCTGGGCGTCCCCGGCACTCCGTACGTCTTGCTTACCGACCGCAGTTCAACCAGCATCGTTTCAGTTTGCATATGCGCCACCTGTTGCGAAGAAATCACCCGCCGGCCTTCAGTGTGCCGAAGACGAACACTGCGAATAGTACTGCAAACAGGATCGCCGTGGCAAATTTAACGAGCGCCGCCCACTCCTGCAGCCAGACCGTCAAACGCTCGCTTCGCAGCCCACCGTAAGCCCCGGCAAAGACAATCAGCAAAGGCACGATAAAGGCCGCATTGTACAGCCCCAGATAAGCCACTGCGCCCAGCCGTCCCTGCCCGGTCTTCAACATATACAGCAACGTCGGAGCATAGACCTGACCCGTGCATGCCAGTTCAAGCACCGCGATCGCCAGCCCCGCCACAAAAGCTGCCGCCACAAAATGACGGTGCTTCGATCTGCGTCGCACCGCCTCGTGAATCCGCCCCTTAAAGACAGCGGGCAGTTGCAATACCATGTCGCCCATGCGCCCCCTCAGACACTGCACCCCGTCCCAGACGCTCAGCAACGCCACCGCGGCGACAAACGCCGCCATGCCCCAATTCAGAATCAAGCCGAACCGCCGCAGCAGCGACAATCTGACCACAACCTCCACCAGCCCCAGCCCCAGCAGAAAATAGGCGATAAATATTCCCGCCACAAACGCGCCGCCGACGGCCAGGATCTCGCGCGGCCCGCGCCGCGCGACCTGCATGTAAGACAAGAGAAAGATGATGGTCGCAAAAGCGCACGGGTTGACCCCGTCCAAAAGGCCGTTGCCAAACACAATCCACAGACTCATGGCCGAATAGCGCTCGCCCAGCGCCTGATTCGCGCGGGCCGATGCTTCGTCGCTGATCTTACGCCAGTCCGTCTCCAGCGCCTCCGACCGGCTCAACATCCGCCCCAGCCGCTCGAAGGTGATTTCGCCCTTGATCAGGTTGCCCGCCCCGCAAAACACCGCCGGCGCTGTTAGACGATACTTGTCCGGCACCTCGAAGCGATCGCACAATGCCTCATTCAGGCGCGCATCCTCCGGCTTACGAATATTCAATTCCTCAACCACCAGCTCCTTGAATTCCGACCGTAGCGCCTTCAGCAATTCCCCAACCCGCTCGCAGTCGCGGCATCCCGGATTGCGAAAGAAGACCACCAGCCGCCGCGCGTCGTCCGCCGCCGCCCGTTCCATTGCCCCGGTTGACGACTGCGCTAGATTTGCAGGCACCGCTCCCGCCCGCGCCAGCGGGTGCTCCTGTCTCGGCTCGTACTTCCTCGACGCGACCTTCATCGTCCCGGCAGGAGTTCCCGTTTTGGACAACAACTGTTTGCGCAGGCTGTTGAGGCGGCTGTCGTCCTCATTGCCGGTCTGGGCGATCACGACATCGAGCAGGGCGAAAACATCTCCGGCATTCAACTCGCGCAACCAACTGACGGACGTTTCCTGAAGCAGGGACGATAGACGGTAGGCAACCGCCCGATTGTCGGGCATCGACTCAAGCATTGCAGTCAACATGCGCAGGTCGGTCTTTTCGCGGTTCGAAAAGAGGCACATCGCCGCCGCACGTCGCACCGGCAGCGCCGGATCCTTGATCAACGTCGTCAGGACCTCCACCACCGGTTGCGCCAGCCGCTTCCGGGATTCAGATGACGACGAGAAACTGCTCAAACCGTCCTCCGCCGTTTCAGCGTCGAAGTACACGGTCCAAGGGATTGTTCCTTCACGACTGGTAACTGCTCAGGTAGGCATCACTCAATGCCGCCTGCATGACGGATGGTTTACGCCCTTCCCGCGAGGGCTGCAAGGCTAAAAATAAAATTATTTTTTGCTGGACTCGGACGGCGGGATGCCGTAATCTGTAATCCATG
>CAIYGI010000085.1 GCA_903925685.1 uncultured bacterium | reverse complement strand
TTGCGGGTGTCTCACGAACGTCGTCCTGCCGGTCTGATCGTGAGATCGTTGACCGCCAACTGAAAAACCTCATCGGAAAATTTCAGACGCGTTCTTCGCCGCTTCGCGCCCGGTGTTCCATGCCGCAACCGCTTGGCAGCATGTCGGAAACGACGGTTGCGGTTACGATAAACGCGTCTGTCTGTGCTGATTGGCCAGCAAGAGACCCCATCCACGAACTGGGATTTAGAACGCAGAACCTAAGGCGTGCACTCAGCCGAGACTACAACCTATACGGGTTCGTGCGTAACGATCCTTTGTCCAAGTACGACACTCTCGGTCTGGTCACCATGTGGGATTGGTGGTTCGACAAGTCTTGCTGGAAATGTGGACCCGACGTCACGGATGGTTTGAAGGCATCGAAGACCCAGGTTGAACAGCGATTCAACAACCTGAAGCAGACAGATCCGGAACGTGCCGTCGCGAATTGCGACCCGTTTTTTAAAGACTGGACTCAGTCTCCGGGCTTCGCATTCAATGGGTGGGACTTGGACAGCCTGGTATGGGCCGATCCTCGTATCCGGGGTGCCGATGGTATTTCCCAGTGTCCCTTCGGCCGCAAGTGTTCCGAGTCAGTGACCGTGAACGGCGGCTGCTACTGGAAATGGTCAGTCAACTACGCACTGTTCGGATTGATGGCGAAGTTGTGCGACGCATCGATGCTGCAAATGGAGGCGGCTATCGTCGCTTGGAAAACACTCAAGCCGTCGGACTGGCCGCAAGTGGATAATGCCATCGACTTTGCCAAGGCCGGGTACAACGGTTTCCCCGACTCCGGAAGTGTCCCCGCGGATGATCGCTACAAAGACTGCAAGCCGTGCGATCAGAAATACTGCACTTCCGGCTTGGGACCGACTTGGCCAGGTGAGGGTGGAAGGGACAGAAGGAGGCGGTAACGATGCCTTCTTGGTTCTCCGTCGGCAAATCTCTCTTGTTCCTCTTTGTGTTTGCTGTCCTGTGCTGGTTCGCATTAGGGCAGTACTTGCACATTCGGCGAGAGAGAGGCGCGTATCGCGCGCTCTCCCATCTTTGCATGGAGAATACCCAGGCCCTAGGGGAACTCTGCCGGCAGTATGAACAAGCGCACGGTGCCCGACTTGCCAGTCTCTCTGACCTTGTCCCGCTCGCAACAAATCGCACTTGGATTTTTTCCTGTGCCTTGGTGGACAACCCGAAGTTCGAGAAGATCGAGTCTGCGGGGGCAGAGCCAAGCAATGGTGCGACTTCGCTTAGAATCACGTACCTGTACTTCACGAACACACTCGAAGGCGTTCGGATCCTGTGCCCGGTGTGGCACCCGGAATTAACAGCCGGTGATGAAACCGACTCCATACGAGACGTTGACCGACAGACCTGGGAGAGAATCAGGAAACGCGTTACAGATCGCCGGTGACATCAGCCTACCACGGTCGCCTTACGCTCCGGGGATAACGTGGTCACTCAGAATGCGCCGATTAAAATCGGCATGGAGTAGAGAAAGAAAGAGTCTTACGGTAAAGGTGTCGAGTGGTGGGTGTCGTATATGGACAATAGACAAATGGTTCAACTGGGACTCAGCAAGCGACAAATCGGCTCCGTTCCGTTTGCCCGCCGATCCGGCGCGGATGTCTCTGTCCGCCCCTTGAAAAACCGCATCGGGGAAAATCTGCCAAGCTTTTCGCGGCTTCGCACGGCGCGTTCCATGCCGCAATCCCTTGGCAGCACGTCGGAAACGACGGTTGCGGTTACGATAACCGCGTCGGTCTGTGCTGATTGGCCAGCAAGAGACCCCATCGGGGATCATTCCGCGTATCTCCGTATCGCTCAGCGCAGGTCGAAGAAGGATATCCGTGTGCTACTGTGGGCATCTCGGTCACCTGCATATCTGTTCCTCAATAACTCACCGGTTAATCTGGCGGATTTTCTCGGATTGTACGGTCCTGGTAGTTTTAAGGAGAAATGCTGTGTTTGGTGGGCACTCAAAGGCACCGGTGTGGGTACCGCATACCTGATTCATGATTTGGCAGGGAGGATGGGGGATGCAGCCGGTGGCGACGTTGCTAATGCGATACGGCACTGCACGGCAGGATGCATGCTGACCGCAGCTTTCGGTTCGGACCGCGCATTGGCCGTTCTGGAATGCCATGAGAAAGCTGGAGAGGGTGTTTTCGGCTCTGATACAGACGTGGATCGTTACAACAATGCTAAAGGCATCGAACTGGGCAGCACTAGTCCACCACCTAGTCCTGACGACTGTCTCGATGGCTGTCTTAGGGCGCTCGATGATGGCGAGTTGAACCAGCAGTAGCACGACTTCCTAAGGTAGGAGTATAGTGTGTGGGATATCGAACTTCTAAGACCACGCGTGCTGTCGTTGCTGTGCGCGTTTGGAGTAGTGCTTGTCCTTGTAGTCGTATCGGCTTGCAGTCGATCGGTTCCCGCTCCATCAGAGCAACAGCAGGAAACTTATCGCCAAACGGCCATGCCTGTAGTGTTGTGGCTGGAGCGTGAACGTGTCGAGAGGGGAACCTATCCAATGTCACTACCCTTTGAACTACAGGAGAAACTTCAAAAAGTCGTCCCACCTGCCAAGTATGAGCCATTCCATGGTAACTCGGCCTATCAGATATCCGTGGGAAAGTATCGTGACAATGAATGGACGTACGTCTACAACTCGCAGAGCCAAAGGTGGAAACTCGACAACTGAAGTTGGCCAGCAAGAGATGATGTCGAATGCTTTACGATTTGCTGAAGGAGAAAGGACGGAATCTCCGAACTAATCAAGACGGGTAAATAACTGATTCACCATCCAGTTCCAACTTGCCCTCACCCGCGCCGGGTTCGTGTAACTGAACTGTGGAGGCGACCTTACTGCACCGCCTCTCTTCACTCAATCCTCGCCGACCTCTGACCGCTGACCTCCGACCTCCGGTCCCCGCCGTCCGCCGCCCGGTCGTTCCGGCGCTACGCGCCTCCACGCCCGACCGGCTCCCCCCTGTGCCAACCCGCGACGCCCGCGTCCCGTCGATCCCTCTACAGCGCGGCCTCACCTCCGTCCCGGCGCACGTCCGCTACGCGGCCGCTCGCCTACCCGCACCGCTGCGCCGCCGCCTAGGGCGGCTCCCCATGGAAAGAGCGGAAGATTTGACGCAAAGGCGCGAAGACGCAAAGAAAAGCGGTTGTTGGTTTTAACTCAAGAAAGCCTTCTTTGCGTCTTTGCGCCTTCTGCGTCAACGAATTCGCGCCCATTATTCGTCTGCCGCGGTTTTCGGGGTACAGAACTGCGCCTCATTATGATGATGCTTTTGCCCTGGCGCCCTTTCCCAACTTTCCCGACTGTCTTGGCAGGAGGCAGGCATCGTGGTAGCCTAGGCTCATATGAGCAAGCATTATGCGGTGGGTTTGGATTACGGCACGAACTCGTGCCGGGCGCTGATTGTGGACCTGGCGGACGGGCGCGAGCTGGCGGGCGCGGTTTTTCCCTATCCCTCTGGCGCGGCGGGCATTCTGCTGGATTCCCGCGATCCTAATGTCGCGCGCCAGAATCCGGCGGATTACCTGGCCGGCTTCAAGTCAGTGCGTCAGGCGGTTGCCAAGGCGCAAAAGACCGATCCGGCGTTCGATCCGGCGCAGGTGATCGGGATCGGCGTGGACACAACCGGCAGCACACCCATGCCGGTGGATGCGGCGGGCACGCCGCTGGCTTTGACCCCGGCGTTTGCCGGTAATCTGAACGCCATGGCCTGGCTCTGGAAGGATCATGCCAGCCACGCCGAGGCGGCGGAGATCACGGCCACGGCGCAAAAACTGCGTCCGCAGTATCTGGCCAAGTGCGGAGGAACCTATTCGTCGGAATGGTTCTGGAGCAAGTTGCTGCACTGCAAGCGCGTGGCGCCGGAAGTGTTTGGCGCGGCGCATTCGTTTGTGGAAATCTGCGACTGGATTCCCGCCGTGCTGGCGGGCGAGACGCGTCCGGAGCGCCTGGTGCGCGGCATCTGCGCGGCGGGCCACAAGGCCATGTACAGCGACGCCTGGGGCGGGCTCCCCGACGCCGAATTCCTCGCCGCGGTCGATCCCGCCCTGGCGGCTTTGCGCGGACGGCTTTTCGACAAGGCCTGGCCGGCCAGCCGGCTGGCGGGACGTTTGTCGCCACGCTGGGCGCGCAAACTCGGACTCAAGCCCGGCATCGCCATCGCGACGGGCGCCTTCGACGCGCACATGGGGGCCGTCGGCGCGGGCATCCGTCCCGGCACACTGGTCAAGATTCTCGGCACCAGCACCTGCGACTTGATGGTCGCGCCGAACAGCGCGCCGCTGGCCGACATTCCGGGAGTTTGCGGCATTGTGGACGGTTCCGTGCTGCCTGGTTGCTTCGGCATCGAAGCCGGGCAGTCGGCCGTCGGCGACATTTTTCTGTGGTTCGTAAATCATCTGGTTCCCAACACCTATGGGCGCACACCGGCGGCGCGTTTCGAAGCGTTGGAGGCGCGGGCCGCGGCGCAAAATCCGGGCGCGCACGGATTGCTCGCGCTGGACTGGAACAACGGCAACCGTACGATCCTGACGGACCCGCGGCTGAGCGGACTGTTGCTGGGTCAGACGCTGCACACCGAGGCCCACGAAATCTACCGCGCGCTGATCGAAGCCACCGCCTTCGGCGCATTGACAATCGTCAATCGTATCGAGGAGTACGGCGTGCCCGTGCGGGAAATCGTCAACTGCGGCGGCCTGGCGGTCAAGAATCCGTTGTTGATGCAGATTTACGCCGACGTGACCGGTCGGCCGATGAAACTGGCGCGCAGCGAACAGACCTGCGCGCTGGGCGCGGCGCTCTTCGGCGCCGTGGCGGCGGGTTCCGAGGCGGGCGGCTTCGCCACGGTCGAAGCGGCCCAGGCGGCGCTGTGCGGTATGCGGGCCAAAGTTTTCACACCCAACCCGGCAGCGCAGGCTGTATACGCCGAACTCTACCAACTCTATGGTACTCTGCACGATGCTTTCGGCACCGCTGGGTGGTCGGGACATCTCGACCGCGTTATGAAGGATCTGATTGCCGTGCGCGAGCGGCAGCGGCTGGCGTAGGTGGCATAATGGGAGGCGGACGATGTTACGATCATTGCGTGAAGAGGTATGCGAGGCCAACAAGGCGCTCTTGCGAAATGGACTGGTGATCCTGACGTGGGGCAACGTGAGCGGAATAGACCGCGACGCGGGTTTGGTCGTGGTCAAACCAAGCGGTGTGCCTTACGAACGGCTGACGCCGGACGGCATGGTTGTTGTATCGCTGGATGGCCTTCAGGCGGAAGGGAACTTGCGCCCGTCATCCGATCTGCCGACGCATCTCGAACTCTACCGCGCGTTTCCCAGGGTGGGAGGCGTTACGCACACCCACAGCCCATCTGCGGTGAGCTTTGCCCAGGCCCGGCGGGCGCTGCCTTGTTACGGCACGACGCATGCGGACCATTTCCATGGCGAAGTGCCCTGTACGCGTTTGCTGTCGCCGCAAGAAGTGGCGTCGGACTATGAACGCAATACCGGCAAACTGATCGTCGAAACCTTCCGCGATCGCGATACATTCGCCATGCCGGCCGTGCTGGTGGCGGGACATGGGCCTTTCACCTGGGGTGTCACGGCCGCGGATTCGCTGCATAACAGCGTGGCCTTGGAAGCCTGCGCCCGTATGGCGCTCGACACGCTGGCGCTCGAAGCATCCGCCGCGCCGCTGCCCGCCTATATCCTCGAGCGCCATTACAACCGCAAGCACGGTCCCGCCGCCACATACGGACAACGCGGGCAGAGTCGTTGACGTCGACAAGAGCGATAGTGTAATAAATCGGCTGTAATTTATATCTGCATCCTGACTCACGGCGCCGGCCGGGAGGAATATTGTTGGTAACACGGGAGGGTTGAACAATGGCGAAAATCGCATTGATCGGGGCGGGCAGTCTGGTGTTCGGCAAAACGCTGATGGCGGATTTTCTTTCCACGCCGGCGTTGAAGGGCAGCGAGTACCGCCTGATGGCTCTGAGCCATCGGCGTCTCGACAAGATGCACGACTTCGTCAAGCGGATGATACGGGATAACGGAGTGGACGCCACTGTGACGGCCACCACCGACCGCCGCGCGGCGCTGAAGGGCGCCGATTACGTGGTGGTCATGATTCAGGCCGGCGGGGTGGAGGAGTTCCGGCAGGATTACGAAATTCCGATGAAATACGGTGTGGATCAGTGCATTGGCGACACGATGGGGCCTGGCGGGGTTTTCCGCGCGCTGCGCCACATCCCGGCGCTGCTGGAGATTGCCCGTGACATGCAGGACTTGTGCCCGAATGCGATTCTGTTCAACTACGCCAACCCCATGGCGATGTGCTGCTGGGCGCTGGGCCGCCTGCCGGGCCTGCAGTTCGTCGGACTCTGCCACGGCGTGCAGACGACGATGGACCTGATCGCCAGTTATGTGGGAGTGCCCAAGGATCGGATTGACTACGTGGCGGCGGGCATCAATCACATGGGCTGGTTCCTGAAGCTGGAGAAAGACGGGCAGGATCTCTATCCGCTGTTGAAGAAGAACTTCGAGAAACCGGGATACTACGTCAACGAAAAGGTTCGCGGCGAGGTTATGAGGCACTTCGGCTACTTCATGACCGAGAGCACGGGGCACCTGTCGGAGTATCTGCCGTACTTTCGGAAGAACAAGAAGGCGCTGGAACTGTATTGCGACGAACCGGCCTTCGGCGGCGAGACGGGGGCCTATTACAAATACTGCGCCATGTTGGCGGAAAAGTTTACGAAGATGGACCCGCTGTCCATCGAGTCGACGAAGCTCGGGCCCCGCAGCGCCGAGTATTGTTCGCACATCATCGAGGCGAAGGAGACAGGCCAAGTGTTCCGCCTCAACGGCAACGTCCGAAATGACGGATACATCGCCAACCTGCCGCACGGATGCTGCGTGGAAGTGCCGATTTACGTTGACCGCACGGGTCTTCATCCCACCGTGATCGGCAATCTGCCGCCGCAGTGCGCGGCGCTTAACATGACGAACGTAGTGGTGCAGGGACTCGCCGTCGAGGCCAGTTTCACGGGCGATCCGGAACTGTTGATGCAGGCCGTGGCGCTGGACCCGCTGACATCCGCGGTGCTGACGCTCGACGAGGTGCGCCGGATGGTGGCGGAGATGCTCGATGCGGAAGCCGGGCATCTGCCGCAGTTCGCGGGCCGGAAACTCCGCGCCGTGCCGGCCATCGGCATCCCTAAAAATGTAAAACGCCAGCAAGTCCCCGTGGACCCGGCGCTGGCGATCGCCAACCGTTTCGGGAAGCTGGCGCAGGCTTAGAAGTTCCGTGGGCCTGCTGCGGACGTAGCTTGCGTCATGAGTCGGTATTGAGAAGAACATTCACCGTGATGTTCGATAATGCCATCGAAGTAGCGCTTTGAAGCGCGCGACCGGCATCCTCCGCCAGCTCAAGGGCTTTTGACTTCACGTCCTCGCATTCTTACATAACCTCGCGCCTGACGCGCATGTTTGGCTGACGGCGCTGGGCAAATTCACACTTCCTGATCCCGTATAAGAATTGCTCATGTTTCTGGACAGTATCAGGAAATTGACTTGGCACATTATTGTGGAGGGCGACGGGCCTCCGTCGCCGAACCCCGGCGGTCGAGGCCGACCGCCCTCCATCAGAATCGACAAAAAAGTGCCAACTCATTTTCCGGTGAGATCAGGAAGTGTGAAATTGGGGCCGGCGGGGTAGGGCATTTCGAGGCGGGAATTCAGCCTGTTGGCAATGGCGCGGTGGCGCAGGGTCGTGCATTCTTCTCGCGGAGAGAGGGTGGTCGCAAACCAAAATATTTCGCAGTGTTTATTCGTCATTGAATTTCAAGGAGGCGCGAACCATGAAAAGGCACGAATATTTGTTGGTAGTTGCGGTGCTTGGAATAACGACCACGGGTTGCGTGTCGCCATCGGGACAGCCGGACAACACGGGCACCGGCGCCCTGGCCGGTGGGGCGACGGGCGCATTGATCGGCAGCATGGCCCGGAACTCGGGTCAGGGTTCGCTGGTTGGCGCGGCAGTGGGCGCGCTGGCAGGCGGGCTGATCGGGCACGGCCTGGACCAGACTCAGGAGGCGCAGTTGAAGGCGCAAGCGCCGGTCACACTGCAACGGATCGAACAGGACCAGCCGTTGACGGTGGCGGATGTCAAGGCGCTGGTGAAGGCCGGTGTCGCCGACGATATCGTCCTCAGTCAGATTCGCAACTCGCGCACGGTTTATCACCTCGGCACCTCGGACATCATTGACCTGAAAAACTCGGGGGCCAGCGACAAGGTTGTCGACTTCATGATCAACACGCCGACCCAGGTCCAGTCCGCCGGCGTGGCGGGAGTGGTGGGGAACCCGCCGCCGCAGCCGATGGTCGAGCAAATCGTCGTTACGCCCGGCCCGGATTACCTGTGGGTGGGCGGCGCATGGGTCTGGTTCGGGGACCGCTGGGTTTGGCAGCACGGTTATTGGCACAGACCGGTTCACCCGTACCCCTACGGGCGCCACTGGCGATAAGCCGGCCTGGCCAGGAAAGCGAAACCGACGAATATTCATGGAGAACTTTGGGGAAAACTCCAAAACATCCTAAGGCTGGATGGCATCAAGGATTGCGCTTTCAGGGCGCCTTAAAATCCCGGCCACCTGGTTAAAAGGCAGGAGCCCGGTCGTAAATGACCGGGTTCCTTATTTTTCGGCCTTCAACATTCTGCCTCATGGCCTCCATATTTGAGGTTTGGGGTTGTCCCGTGCCGCCCTGTCGAATAAAGTAACTTGATTCTCACGGAGGATGGCGCGGCGAGGCGTTTTGCGAAGGTCACAGCACGGCGCTCTCGGCGAGAGCGCCCAACAGTCATTTGCCGGTTATATTCCGATGATGCGTACAATGAGCAGGTCGTCCGTGTATATTTCGGTGCCGGCTTGCGCGTTACTGCTTCTGGCGGGTTGCAGGCGGGCGGCGGCGCCGGATCTCGTTGCATCGGCCGCTGCCGTCTGGCCGGGATTTCATGGCGCGGGCGGGTTGACGGGGGAGTCGGCGGGCATGCCGGCGGAGCGGCCGCTGCGGCGCTGGTCGTTCAAAACGCAGGGCGCGGTTTCGGCATCGCCGGCCATTTTTGGAGAGCGCGTTTTTGTCGGGTCGGAGGATGGCAGCGTATACGCCCTCGGACTGGCCGACGGCCGGTTGCTGTGGCGGCAGGCGCTGAGCAACGAGGTCAAGGCCACGCCGCTGGTGGCGGATGCGCGCGTCTTTGTGGGTGCCCATGACGGAACTTTTGCGGCGCTGGATCTGGCCACGGGGCGGCGGGTGTGGACGGCGTCCACGGAGGGCGAGATCGCCGGCGGCGCCAATATTATTCCCCGCGCCGGAGCCGCGCCCTTGATCGCGGTGGGCAGTTACGATCATACCCTCTACGCCTTCGATGCGGCGACCGGTTCCAATGTCTGGCGCGCGGTTTCTGACAACTACATCAACGGCACGCCCGCCGTGGCGGACGGGCGGGCGGCCTTTGGAGGATGCGACGGACGCGTGCGCGTGGTCGCCGCGGCGACTGGGATCGAGACCGCCGCCTTTACGGCCGACAGCTATGTGATCGGCTCGCCTGCGATAACGGGGGATGCGCTGCTGGCGGGACAGTACGGCGGCGCGGTGATCTGCTGGAATCTGTCATCCGGGAGCGAGCGCTGGCGGCGGACGCTGCCGGGGGCGGTCTGCTCGTCGCCGGCGGTGGCAGGCGGACGGGTCTTCGTGGGCGCGCGCGACAGCGGCGTGCATGCGCTGAAACTGACCGACGGCACGCCGCTCTGGCGTTTCGCGGCGCGCGACAACGTGGATAGTTCTGCGGTGGCGGCGGGCGGGCGGGTGTGGGTGGGTTCCGACGACGGGCGGCTCTACGGGCTCGACGCGGAAACGGGCCAGGAGAAATGGTCGTTCGACGCCGGCTCGCCGATTCGCGGTTCGCCGGCCGTGGCCGGCGCCTGGATCGTGGTCGGCGATGAAGCCGGCGTCGTGCATGGATTTCGCTGACCGTAACCGCCGTACCCGACCAACAAGACCTCTGTTTTGCGGTAGATTGACATCATGATGCATATACAGTATGATTTGGTGCATGAGAACTACCGTAAACATTCCTGACGAGTTGCTTTCACGCGCAAGGGTGCGATGTGCTGCGGAGAGGCAAACACTGGGGGATGTCATCGCCGATGGGCTTCGTGTCGTCCTATTTCGAATGCCACCCGATGCGAAAAGCGGGCGGACACGCCTGCTGACGTTCAAGGGTGAGGGCTTGCGGGCAGGGGTCGATCTTGACAACAATGCCGCGGTCCTCGATGCGATGGAGTTGGACGGGTGATTCTGCTGGACGTGAACGTTCTGGTTTATGCGCACCGCGAAGACGCGCCCGGGCACCGCGCATATCGGCACTGGCTGGAGACTGCATTGGAGGGTTCACAACCATGCGGCGTCTCGGAACTGGTGCTCGCTGGCTGCTTACGGATTATCACGCACCCGAAGGTGTTCACGCCCCCGACGCCGCTTGAACAGGCGCTAGGGTTCGTTCGACAGATTCGGGAACACGGGAACGTTCATATCGTCGCCCCCGGCAGCAGGCACTGGAATATCTTTGTCGACCTGTGTCGTCAAGGCAAAGCCAAGGGGAACACCATACCTGATGCCTACCATGCCGCGCTGGCCGTCGAGGCGGGTTGCGAGTGGATCACCGCGGATGCGGGGTTCGGACGTTTTCCCGGTCTTAGATGGCGCCATCCGGTCACCGATGTGGAGTGATCCTTCGGTTTGGGCATTGGACCTGCATCGGTGCCGACACATCGGTTGCCCCCGCCCGCAGTTTGGGATAAGCTCAAATCTTTACGGCACAAAGTGAAGGTTTGACATGCTCAAGGCGACCCAGATTAGCAAGCGCTTCGGACAGATCGAGGTTCTCGTCGGCGTTTCGCTGGCGGTGGCCGCGGGGGAACGCGTTGCGGTCATCGGGCGGCATGGCGCCGGAAAGACCACCTTGCTGCGCATCCTGGCGGGTGTCCGGACCCCCGACTCCGGTAGCGTGCTGGTGACCGGTCGCGACTTGGAAAAGTCTCCGATCGCCGCCCGCCAGCGCATCGGCTACCTGCCGGAATATGCGGCGCTGCCCGACGACTTGCGGGTGGGCGAATATCTGCGCTACCGGGCCCGGCTCAAGGGACTGATGCCGCGCGCCGTCCGGCCGCGCATCCGCGATTTGTTGCGCCGCGCCGGATTGAGCGCCCTGGAGTCGGCGCGGGCCGGGCGTTTGTCGAGAGGGGAGACGCGCCTGGTCTTGCTGCTCGATGCGGTGGTCAACTATCCCGAGATCGTGCTGCTCGACGAACCCTTTCTGGGACTGGATGGCGACGGCGCCGCGCAGGTGCAGTCGCTGCTGGCGTCCCTGCCCAAGGGGCACGCCGTGGTGATGGCGGGACATCATGCCGCCGAGGCCGCCAGACTGGAAGCGCGGGTCGTGTTGTTGCATGACGGGCGCCTGACGGCAGCGCCCGCGGCGGAGAGCGCAACATGAACCGCTGGGTGGTGTTGTTTCGCCGCGAACTGGCCAGCTGGTGGTATGTGCCGGTTCATTATCTGCTGCCCGCGGGCTTGCTGCTGTTGTGCGGATGGGTCTTCGCCGACGCAGTCTCCATGGGCGGCAGCCGCGGTGGGGCGGCGGCCTTGGCGCTATTCGGTTCACTACCGTTCTGGCTTTCGGTGATCGTGTCCGGCGGTGCGATCGGCGCGTCGCTGTTGGACGAGGATCGCGATCCGGCTGGCGCAGGCGACCTGCTTTGGTCGGCGCCCGTTACATCCGGCGATGTCGTGCTCTCGCGCTTCCTCGCGGCCTGGATGTGGCTTGCATGCGCCTATCTTCCAACCGTGTTGCTTTTCGCCGCACTGACGGCGCTGGCACCCGCGGTGGTGGCAATCGGGACGCTGGTTTCCGGTTACCTGTCGCTGGTGCTGGCGCTGGGGGTGGTGATCGCCGGCGCTCTGCTGGCGTCGGTATTATTGCGACGCCGCGGACCGGCGGCGGCGCTGGTAGCGCTGGTGGCGCTGGCGCTGCTTTTTGCCCCGGGCAGTCAAAATGGAATCGGCGCCTGGACGGCTCCAATGCGCGCCTTTCGTTTGCCCGAGAGTCATCATTTGAGCCGTTTCGCCGCCGGCACGATCGAAGGCCGCTACGTGGCGGTCTATCTGGTCGCCATGGCGTGGACGTTGTGGGCCTCGGCAATTCTGCTCGAAGGGCGCTGGCGCCGCCGTCCGCGCTGCTGGCCGCTGGCCGCATCGTTCGCGCTTTCGGCGCTGCTGGCCGCCATGGTCGTTTACGTAGCCGTGCGACACCCCATGGTGGTGCGCCTGACGGACGCGCGCCACCAGGTCACCGGCGCGCGCACGTTGGAACTGGCGCGGCGGGTGGACCGTCCCCTGACGGTTACAATTGTCTGCCGCAGCGGCGACCGCGCGCTGCCCCTGCTGCGCAAGGCGTTGCTGGAATGCCGCTCCGCCGCCCCGCTGATTGCCTTCGACACCGTCGATCCCGACCGCGACCTGGCGGCGATGCGCGACCTTGCCCGCCGTTGCGGCGGAAATCTTGGTTCGCCGGCGCTGGTGGTGCGCGGCGTGGCGGAGATTGTGGCGGTCAATCTGGGCGTGGCCTTGCCCGATACGGGCGGCAGTCCCGACAGCGTCGAGGGCGAGTCTGATGTCGTAGACGGAGCGCTGGCGGGCGCCTTGAGCCGTGTGCTGTACCCGCAGACGGCGACGGTGGGATTCGTGACCGGACATGGCGAGCACGATCCGGAAGACAACCGCATGGGCGGAGGACTGGCCACCGTGGCGCGACGGCTGAGCGAGGAGCACGTCAATGTGCGGCGTGTGCGCCTGGCCTCTCCCGACCGCCCCTTGAACGATTTTCAGGCGCTGGTGCTTGCCGGTCCGGAGCGGCCGCTGGCCAGGCCTGAACTCGATGCGCTGGCGGCATACCTGCGGGACGGCGGACGGGCCTTGCTGCTGCTGGACGCGGATTCGGCCGGCGGGATCGATGAACTGCTGGCCGGCTGGGGCGTGCGCGCGAGCGCCCAGATTGTGAGCGAACATCCGATGGCCGGCGCGATTGCGGATCGCAAGACCGATGAGGGCGGCCGACGGCCGGTGGTGGCATCGGCGTATGGCGACCATGCCGTGACGCGGCGGCTGACGGGACTGGTGACCGTTTTTCCGCGGCCGCAGGTGGTGGAGGCGCTGGACGGCGATCCGCCGGGAGGCGGCGACCGGCGCGACCGGATCGACCGGCCGGTGGTGACGCCGCTGATATTGTCTTCGGCATCCAGCTGGGCCGAATCCAATGCCGACGAGCAGCCGCCGATTTTCGATGCCGCGGAGGACCGCGGCGGCCCGCTTTCGCTGGCCGTGGCGGTCGAACGCGGGGCCGCGGGCGATATGGACATGCACCTTCGTCCGACACGCCTGGTTGTGGTGGGCGACTCCGGTTTCGCCGTCAACGGCGGCCTGGCGGGCGCCAACGCGGATTTTTTCCTGAACGCCATGAACTGGCTGCTCGATCGCGAACGGCTGCTCGATGCGGCCCCGCGGCCGCGTCATCAGGATGAGACCCGGCTGGCTGCGCCGCAAGAGCGAATCTTGTGGATTGTGGCGCTGGGCGTGATGCCGGCCCTGCCGCTGGGCGCGGCCGGGATGGTGGCGATGGCGCGGCGCGACCGCCGCCGCCGGCGCGGCCAAGGAACTGATGTTTCGAAGGCGGCGGTGGCGCAATGAACGGACGCACAGTAATCCGTCTGCTGGGTGCGGTGCTGTTGCTGGGAGCCTATATTCTGATTTTTGAGCGTCCCGGGCATACGGCGGCGGAGCGGCGCGCGCGCATCGAATCGCCGCTGCTGGCCTTTGCCGCGCAAGGGCCCAGCGTGATTGTTTTGCAGGCGGGGGCGCGCAGCGTCCAGCTCGAACAACGCAGCGACGGCTGGCGTTTGACGTCGCCTTTCGCGGGGCGCGCGGCGCCGGGGACGGTGACGAAGCTGCTCGACACGCTGCGCGGACTGAAGCGCATGGATACGATCACCCCGCGCCAGCGACTGGACCGCGGTCTGGATTTGGATGCCTACGGATTGGATTCGCCGTCCGTTACGCTGCAAGTAGGACGTCCGGCGGCAATGCACATGCTGCGCATCGGCCAGGAGGCCGCGCTGGGCAATGCCGTTTACACGCAACTGGATGGAGATCCTGACGTGATCGTCACCGGCCGCGAGCTGCTGGATGCCCTGCCCGCCGCGGCGGAAGACTTTCGCGACCGGGCGCTCTTTACAGGCGATCCGGGGCGGGTTGTGCGCTTGGAAATCAAGAACGCGGCGGGTTATGTCAAACTTGCCCGCCGCGGGACCGGCTGGTGGATGGAACAACCGGATGCGTCGCGCGCCGATGACCGCCGGGTCGAGGCGCTGCTGCGCGATTTGTTCGGCGTGGAGGCAGTCGAATTTGCGACCAATGTGACGCGCGATACCGTCAGCGCCGGTTTGGGCGATGACGCGCCGGCGCAGGTCTGCGTGGCCGAGGCCGGGGACCAGGCCGGGGCTTACGCCTGGATTGGACGCGAGCCGCCCGGCCGCGCCGGGTTGCGATATGCGCGCTGCGATGCGGCGGCCGACGCCTGCCTGATTCCCGGCGAACAGGTGGAAGCGATCGTGGACTTGCGCCCCTCCGAACTGCGCGACCGGCGGGTCTGGCCGATCAACCCCGAAACCGTCACCCGCGTGCGGCTGGTGGCCGGGGAAGAGCGCCTGACACTGGAGCGCGCGGGAGCAACCAACGGTTGGAACCTGGTGGAGCCCGTGAGGGAACCGGCGGATACGGTTCCCGTGATGGCGCTGATGCGCCATCTCAGCGCCTTGCGGGCCGTCCAGCGCAGCGCCGCGACCGACCCCACGAACAACGCCGGGCCCCCGGCGGACTGGGCCATGCTGCTGGCCATCACCGAGGGTGCGCCGGTATCACCGGCGGGCTCCAACGCGCCGTCGGGCGGCGGAGTGGAATCGGTGGCCTGGATTTGGCCGCCCGATACCAACCACATTGTGCGTGTGCGGCGCGACCGTATCAGGGACGAATGGCGCCTGCCCGAGCGCGATTGGCGCGCGGCGCTGGCGGTCGGGGAGGGCGGCACTTGGAGCGATGCCATGAATCCCGCCGCTTATCGTAACCGCATCCTGCTTTCGATTCCGTCCAGCGACATCCTGCGCGTGACGCGCTGGAGCGACGGGCTGGAGGAAACCGTGGTCTGCGACCGCGGCCGATGGACGGTGCAAAGCCCGGCGGGCGGGCGGGTATCCCGCGAGGCCATCGCATCCGTGACCAACTGGCTGGCGGCGCTGCCGGCCTTACGCTTCGAACGACTCGACGCCGGCCGCCGGGCGGCGGCCGGGCTCGAACGGCCGGCGCTGCGTCTGGCAATCGGACTGGCCGGCGCCAGCGGCATTGAAAAGAACCTGGTGCTGGGCGGCGAGGCCGCTGGGGGAGTATATGCCACCGTGCAGGGGCAGGACGGCGTGGCGGTAATTCCGGCGGCGGCGGCGGAAGCCTTCCGCCGCTCCATCGTGACGTGGTAGAAGTTACAGGGTCGCCATGGACGAACAACCGTTGATATTACACAAGGGCGCGCCGCGGCCGAAGCGCGCAGGCGTGACGTTGGGCTGGCTCGCCCGGCAGGCCGCGCTTTTAATTCTGGGCGCGATTGTGCTGTCGGTGCTGGGCATGACGGTGGTGGGGCTGCCCCCGTCGTTGACCCGGCGGCTGATGGCCCGCCTGGAATCGGTGGGCCTTGTGCTCGAAACCTCCGCCGTCAAACTCGACCTCTGGGGTGGGGTGGTGGCCGAGCGTGCGGCGCTTTACGCGCGCGGCGTGCCTGGAGCGCCGTTGATTGAAGCGCGGCGAGTGCGCCTGCGCTTCGATCTGCCGGCGCTTGCCCGCGGCCAGCCCGGCTGGCTGCGCTCCGTGACCGTGGATGGCGGGGCGATCCGCGCGCCGCGCGGCGGCAATGGGGCGGCGCGTCGCACGATCTTGAACGCGTTGCCGCCGCGCGACTACCGCATCGAGTTGAACCACAGCGAAGTTTTCGGCGTTTCGGTCGAATGGCTCTCGGCGCAGATTAATGCCCGCGGCTCCAATGTGGCGATCACCCGGCTGCAGGGACGGCTCGGGACGGGACGCGGCCGCGGGGCGGTGAACGGACAGGCGACCCTTGACGGAGATGGCACGCTGCGCGCCCGCCTGGAGACGGACTTCGATCCCCATGCGCTGGATCCCATCGTGCGCCTCCTGTCCGGGAAAGACCTGAGCATGTTGAATCGCTTCGCCTTTCTCGAGAGTCCGCCGCACTGCGTCTGGGAATTCAACGGCATCCCGGAGGGGGGAGATTACCGGCTGACCGTGGACTTCCAGGGCAATCGCTTCCGCTATCGGGGCGAACCGGTGGCCTTCGCCCGCTTGCACGGCATCTTCGAACGCGGGCCCGCTGCGCACACCATGCGGCTCGACCCGCTGCTTTTCGTGCTGGGCGAACAGACCTCGCGCGGCGCGTTGACGGTCGACTGGGAAAAGCAGGAAGCCGACTTCAATCTGGCGTCCGACGCCGATCCCGGCGCGCTGGCCCGACTGGCGGGCTGGGATGACAACTTCATCGCGCAGGTCGTGCGCGGCGGGGCGGGGGGGCGCGTCACGGCAGGCGGACGGGTGGCCTGGACCAATCCGGCGCGCAACGACGCCGCGCTGCGGCTGGACGGCGTGAACATTTCGGTCGGCGGACTGCTCGCGGAATCCTGCGTGCTGGATTTGCGTTTGCAGGGGGCGACCAACCGGGTAAACGAGCTGCGTGGGCGCTTATATGGCGGTACTTTCACGGGATCGGGCTGGATTGGACCCGTGCAAGGTGTGGACGAAGCTTCGCGTCTACAGATGCATCTGGAAATTCTACACGCCGATTTGCAGGGCATTTTGCGCGACGTAGCGGGTCCGCCGTCTGTCGGACCCATCCAGGGACGGATCTATGGGACGCTCGATTTGTCGGGAAAGGTGGTTTCCAACCGGGTGCGTGTCGTGGAAGGCGACGGCACGCTGCGCGTCAAGGACGGACAGCTCTTTCGATTGCCGCTTTTCAACCGCTTTACAGAGTCCATGAGCCGCACGACGCCCGGCGTGAACTGGGCCTCGCGCGCGACCGATTTACAGGTGCCCTTCGCGATTCGCGACGGGGTGGTAAGCACCCGTGAAGCCGTGCTCGAAAGCGATGTTGTTTCCATGACGGCACGCGGCTCCTGCCGCCTCGCCGACGGCGTTTTGGACGGTGTGGTCCAGGTCAAGACGCTGCGCGGCGGAGGTTTGCTGATCCAGGCCTTGCGCGCGGTGGATTATCCGACCAGCAAACGCTTCGAGTTTCATCTGGAAGGCATCCTCGATGCGCCCATCTGGACTTTGCGGCACCTGAAAGACGGCGGTGGGAACGATGCCGCGCCTGGTCCGGCGACCAACGCGCCTGCGCAAGGGGTGGACGAACCGCATGGGAGCGTGGAATGACCCCCGACAAGCCGCGCCCGGTCTCGTTTTTCATACACACTTACGGCTGCCAGATGAACGTGCGCGATTCCGAGGCCGCGGCCGCCCTGCTGCAACGGCATGGCTTTACGCCCGCCGCCGATGCGCTTGCGGCCGATGTCTTTCTGGTCAATTCGTGCAGTGTGCGCGGCAAGGCCGAGGACAAGTCGCTTGGCAAACTGCAACTGATTGTTTCCCAGCGCCGCCAGGCCGGACGCGGCGGTGTGGCGGGCATTTTCGGATGCATGGCCCAGCGCCTGGGCGCCTCGCTGACGGAGCGGGTGCGCGGCCTCGACGTCGTCGTGGGCACCCACCGCCTGGCCTCGCTGCCGGGCGCATTGCGCGCGGCGCTGGCCGGCGCCGGGCCGGTCGTGAATGTGGAGGAAACAAACGACGACTTTGCGGCGCTCAGCGGTCATCTTGCGGGCGGCGTATCGGCCTACGTGAACATTCTTTTCGGCTGCGACCGCGGCTGCGCCTACTGCATCGTGCCCCGCGTGCGCGGCCGCGAACACAGCCGCACGATCCCAGACGTGCTGGAGGAAGCGCGCGCGCTGGCGGCCGGCGGCGTGCGCGAGGTGACGCTGCTCGGCCAGAGCGTGATGGCCTACGGTCGCGCCAATTCTGCGCTGCCGGAGGGCTGGGTCTCGCCGCGTGGTTTTAAGGAGCCGCTGGCCTGCCTGCTGGAGGCGGTGGACGCCGTGCCCGGTCTGGCGCGTGTGCGTTTCACCTCCGGCCATCCCTCCGGCTGTACGCCCGAACTGGTGCGCGCGATGGCGGAACTGCCGCGCGTTTGCGAACACATGCACCTGCCGGTGCAGTCCGGCAGCGACCGCCTGCTCTCGATCATGGGCCGCGGTTACACGGCGGCGGGCTATCTCGACGCCGTGCGCCGCCTGCGCGCGGCCATGCCCTCCCTTGCGATCACCAGCGACGTGATCGTGGGTTTTCCCGGCGAGACGGAGGCGGATTTCGAGGCCACGCGGGCGCTGATGGACGAGGCGGCATTTGACAACAGCTACATCTTCCAGTATTCACCGCGCGAAGGGACGCGCGCGGCGGCGCTGGCCGACGACGTTCCGGTTGCCGAAAAGCAGCGCCGCAACCGGATTCTGCTGGACGATCAGAACCGGCGCGGGCTGGACTTGCATGCGCCCTATCTCGGCCGGCCGCTGGAGGTGCTGGCGGCGGGTGTCAGCAACGGCAATTCCGGCCGCTGGACCGGGCGCACGCGCATGAACCAGATCGTGATATTTCCGCCCGCGCCCGGAGTTCGCGCTGGAGATATTGTTGATGTGCGCATCGAAAATGCCCTGGAGCAAACCTTGTATGGCGTCGTTACGGCGCAGAAAGAAGAACTATGACACTCTCGATGTGGTGTTGGGGCGTGGCGGGACTGAGCGCGTTGCTGGGTGTGGCGGCGCTGGCGGCGCCGCTGGCGCTGGGGCGCGGCGTGCAGGCGCTGCCGCGTAGTGTCTGGGCGGGGCGCCTGCTGGCGCTGGCGGTCTACGCCTGGATCGCGGTCTATTTGTGGATGACCCCGGTGGATTGGTTCGATTTCCTGCGGCCGTACCTGTGGTACATGGCGGTCGCCTTCTACTTGATCACCATCTTTTTAGTGGACGAACTGCTGGCCATACGGGCGCTGGGCGGCCTGCTGCTGATGGCGCCGTACTTCATACTCGACGCGGCGCGCTGGACCGGAACGCCCGTGCGCTTCGTGCCGGTGGCGCTGTCATATATTTGCGTGTTGAAAGGCGCCGTGCTGATCGCCGCTCCCTGGTGGTTCCGCAAGGCGCTGGCGCCATTCGTGGAGCATCCCAAATGGATGCGTCTGCTGGGCGTCGCCGCCCTGGCCGATGCGGCGCTTTTCGGAATTGTCGCGCGTTATTTCCAGTTGCGCGGATTTTGATTCGAAGGGCAAATGTCATGGACATTGTTACGCTGACGGGAGGGGATTACGAGTTGCTCGATGCGGGCGAGGAGACCCGCCTGGAGCGCTTTGGCGGTTTTGTTTTTGACCGCCCGTCTCCGGTGGCGCTCTGGAGGCGCGAGCGGCCGGAACTATGGCGCAAGGCGGACGGCGTTTACCACCGCAGCGCGGAGGGCGGCGGAAACTGGACCTTTGCGCGCACGCTGCCGAAAGAATGGTCCCTGAACTGGGATGGTTTGCGCTTTCTTGTCAAACCCACCGGCTTTGGACACATGGGCATTTTTCCAGAACATACCGGCCACTGGAACTGGGTGACCGAACGGGTGCGTGCCGCCGCGCCCTGCAGCGTGCTGCATCTTTTCGCCTATACCGGGGCGCTCAGCCTGGTTGCCGCCCGTGCCGGGGCCGAGGTCTGCCATGTGGACGCGGTGCGCGACATCGTGACCTGGGCGCGCGGCAACGCGGCGGCGAGCGGACTGGAAAAGGCGCCCGTGCGCTGGATTGTTGACGACGCGACGGGATTTGTATTGCGCGAGGCGCGCCGCGCCCGGCGCTACGACGGCATCATCCTCGATCCGCCAAGTTACGGCAAAGGGCCCGACGGCGAACGCTGGATCATCGAGGAACATCTGCAGCCGCTGCTCGACGCGCTGCTCGGCCTGACCAGCGAACGGCCGCGCTTCGTGCTCTTCACCTGCCACACCCTGGGCTTCTCGCCGGTGCTGATGGAGAACCTGCTCCTGCCGTGGGTCGAGCGCTTCGGCGGCCGGATCGAGTCCGGCAGCATGACCATCGGCGCCCCGTCTCTCAAGAGCCGCCTGCCCACAGGTTTTTTTGCCCGCTGGACGCCGTTGGAGCGGAAAGTCAGTGAACAGTGAACAGTCAGCAGTCGGCAGTCAGCAGTCAGCAGTAAGTCCGAAACAGCGGCAAGAAGCTAGCGATTCGATATGAAAGTGGAATGAATTGGTAAGGCGCTCTCGCCGAGAGCGCCGTCTTGGAACGCTTGCGCCACTTTCACTTGATCCATTCTCGGCGGCCTAGACGAGACAGCCCACGATTACCCCGTAACCGACCCTTACAATGTGCTCACGCCGCGGCAGTGGCTGGGAACACTGCCGCGGGAAACCCGGCGGAATCTGGGTTGACTCTGCGGGTTGCGCCGCCTTACGGCAGCACATGACCAGGGATGGAGCACTCCACGTTTACACCGATCGCGTTGATCTTGTAGGTGCCGCCCTGGGGACAGACCGGGAGTTTGTCTCCTCTAAGATATTTCAAGACAGCTGGGATGTCGGGCTGATCGCCTTCCTTCTTGTTGTCGGCCAGTGCCCACTGTTCCTTGGCGGATTCGATCATGCGCAGGTTGTTGATGCAGGAATGCCCCTGAGCTGTGGTCCTGGCTTTCATGAAGCTCGGGACGGCGATGGCCGCCAGCAGGCCGACAGTCGCAACAGGCGCAAGCAGAAGCGCGCCGGCGATTTCCTTCCCGCCCGACGAAGTGAGTCCGGTCGAGAGTATGCCGTCCGGGAGATTCTGCATAACGAAAGCGGACATTTCCTCGCCCTTGGCCCCGAACAATTTTTGCATAGCCGAGGACATGGCTGTCGCGCTTGAGTCCCCGGAAGATGCCACCATGGCCGTCTGGAATTCCGTCAGTGCCTTTGTAAAACGGGGGCTCAGATAGACGATGCCGTTGTTGGCGGCCGGCATGCCGAGAAAGGCCTTCTTATACTCCGGCGTGGCGATCAGGCCGTTCTTGCCCTTGAAGGCCTTGATGGCGTCGGCCAAAACCTCCGGTGTGCTGCCAAGCAGGAAGAAGTTGGCGTAGACCGCATACGAAGGCTGGAAGGGGAATGGGATCGGCATCGGGAGGTTGACGGAACTGATTTTGGCGGATTCGCACTCTGTTCTGACGATGGGCAATTGCGCGCGCGCCAGCGGCTGTTCGATGGCCTTGAGCAACGTGTCGTCCTTGACCGCCAAGGCGATCAGGAAAGAGGGGCAGGGGATCTTGATGGAAGCGCCCTTGGCCGACGGAATCTCGATCGTGTTGGTGGTGGAAAGCTGCAGCGAGCAGAAGCCTTCATTGCCCAGCGATTCGAAAATTTTGTCCGGGTGCGTTCCCATGTTAGTCGCGAGATTGGAAAGTTGAGCTTCGAAAGCGGCGATTCCCGCGGGTGAGGCAAAGTCCGCCACGCCGGATCGGATCAATTTCCAGAACCGGGAAAGTTCACCAGAGCTTGTGCGCACGAGAACCGAGTCGGCAGGGATAAATCCCGCGCATTGCAGGATACGCGGCTGCCCGCCGACAAGCCCCCTCCACAATGGCGATTCCGCCGCGGCGCGGTCGCGGGCGAGGAACTCCTTGACGGTGTTCAAGCCGTCGGTCCGCGGAACCACGCTCATGCCGAAGCCCTGCACTCCATAGAATCCGTTGCGTTGCAGGTAGCCCGGTATCTTGTTGAAGGTCTTTTGAATCGTTGCCGGTAACTGCTCAGGTAGGCATCACTCAATGCCGCCTGCATGACGGATGGTTTACGCCCTTCCCGCGAGGGCTGCAAGGCTAAAAATAAAATTATTTTTTGCTGGACTCGGACGGCGGGATGCCGTAATCTGTAATCCATG
>CAIYGI010000084.1 GCA_903925685.1 uncultured bacterium | reverse complement strand
CGCTACGCAAAAATCTGGATCAACGGGACCCTGCTTACCAGCGCCGCCGCCTACACGACCAACAACGGGCTGGGGGCCACCGGCGGCCCGTGGTTCGCCCTGGCGGATGCGTCGCGCCCATACCTGTCGGGACTGAACGTGATGGGCGCCGGCCTGCTCGATGACCTGCTGGCGACCGACATCGATCCCGATGGCCTGACCGCCCACGGGACGCCCATCCGCTGGCTGATGGACAACCTTGGCATCGCGAACGACTACGAGGCCCTGAATCTTGAGGATTCGGATCGCGACGGAAGCGCCAACTGGGCGGAACGCATCGCCGGGACGGATCCTCTGGACGCGGCATCCGTATTCAAGATCATCGCCGTCAAACGCGTTCCAGGCACCAATCAGGTCGTCTGGTACGGCACGACCAACGGCGGCGTAACGACCGACTTTGCCGTGCGCCGCGGGACGAATTTCATCGGGGCCTGGGATGTCGCTGTCTCCAACCTGGCGCGCAGCGCTTCCGGGACGAACGTCTGGAACGACGGCGCCCCGCCGGATGGCGTCCCCGTCTTCTACCGCCCCTTGATTTTGCCGTAGATCGACTGTGGGCGAGGACTTACATCCGCATGATTCTTCCCGCTGGCGGGGCGGGCCGGAATCATGTATAACCAGCTCTTATGTGCAGCCTACAATTTCGCAAGTTGGCGATCGCCTGCCTCACCGTCGCGGCGGGAATGGGTGCGGTCGGCGTTTCGAAAGCCGCAGCGACGACGAATGCCGTCGCCGTGACGGCAGCGACCAATCGGCCAACCGCGCGCCGCAGCTGGCAGGGAGGACGCGATCCGCTGGCGGGCATGACCAGCGCCACGAACCTGCCGGTGGATGTGAAGGCACGCTATCTGGAATACGACCGCGCCGCCGGGGTGATAACGGCCCGCGACAATGTGGTGGTGACGCGCGGCGTCGCCCGGTTGACCTGCGATGCGGCCACCGTGGACGTGAACAGTCACGATGTGCATGCGGTCGGCAATGTCGTGTTCAAGGGCGATGGTCTGGACTGGCATGGCGACGAGTTTGTTTACAACTTCAAGACCCATACCTGGCGTACCGGCACGTTTGCGGCATATTTCGATCCGTTTTTCGTGCGCGCCGAACGGGCGAACACGACCAACGGCGTGACCTATCTGCTCCACAATGCCGCGATCACCACCTGTAATGTGCCGCATCCTGACGAGCATTACGTGGTGCATGTGAGGGAACTGCGAATTACACCCAAAGATAGCCTGACCTGCAAAAGTGCGTTCTTTGAATTGGGCGGAATCCCGGTCTTCTATCTGCCCTACTGGACCAGATCGATGAAGGATCGGGACCTGGGGTTCAATGCGCAGGCCGGGTATCGCAGCGAGATGGGCGCGTTTGCGCTGACGACGACGCGCTACCGGGCACAACCAGGACTGGATTTCCTGACGGCGTTGGACGAACGCACGCAACGCGGACCAGCCATTGGCGAAACCATGCTTTGGAATCAGGACGGACCTCTCGGCATGGGGCAAATCGGCGGTTATTACATGAATGACGACAAGGGCCCGTCGGAACATGGCGATGGCGATCCGTATCCCATTGGCAGCTCCCGCTACCGCATCTTCGCCAAGGAGGCCAGCCTCTTAAGCGATCGCGACTCCTTCCTGATGCAGGCCACATATTTGAGCGATCCCTACATGGAGGAGGACTTTTTCGATTCCCTTTACCGCAGACAGAGCCAGCCGATCAATTTCGCCACCATCACCCATCGCGGCGACCAGTACGTGGCCGACGTGACGGTGGACAAGCGCATCAACACTTTTTTTACCGACGTTGACCGCCTGCCGGAGGCCAGCCTGCAGTTCTCGCCGCAAACGATTGCGAACACGCCTTTCACGATCGAGAGTCGCAACCGGGCCGGATGGATCGAGAAGGTCTGGTCCCAGGATGCCGTGGGCCAGACCAACCAGGCCAATTACCAGGCGCTGCGGGTGGACTCCGCCAACATGCTGCGCTATCCGACGCGCTTCGATTTCTTAAGCGTCGTTCCGCGCGCCGGTTACCGCGGCACGTTCTACTCTGAAACCCCCGGCATTAGCTCCGGCAATAGCGTTTTTACGCAGACCGCGACCAATTTTGTGGTGAACGGCGGCGTCACCCAGCAGGTTGTGCAGCTTGTGACGACGACCAATGCTCTGCAAAGTCTCATCAATGGCGGCGCGAACGTGCGCAACGTTTTCGAACTGGGTGTGGAAAACTCGTTCAAGGCCTACCGTGTGTGGAGCGAAGACGACAATATGTTCGGTCGCGGCCTGCGCCATGTCGTCGAGCCCTACGCCAATTACACGCTGGTCCCGCTGCCGAACCTGGAAGCCGCGGATTTGTACCAGTTTGACGATGTGGACGCAATTGGACGTCAGCAACAGGTCAAACTCGGAGCCGTGAACCGCTGGCAGACCAGGCGCAACGGGGAAGTGGCGACGATTCTCGACCTGGATACTTATACCTACCTTAATTTGTGGCGGGATGGCGGCGCGCGGCCGCTGGGTGATTTTTACGTCAGCGCGGAGTTCCTGCCCATCGAAGGGGTGAGCCTGCGCAGCGATCTGGCCTTCAACGAATACACCGGCACCTTTGACACAACCGATACGCGGATGAAAATTGCGTTCGATCCGGCTTGGAGCCTTTCGTTGGATCATCGGCTCGTGAAAGACACCAGCAGCCTGTTCAGCGCAGACCTGACGTTCACGCCGGTGAAGACATGGAGCTACAATGTGTACGGCCGTTACGAGTTCGAAAACTCCACCTTCCAGGAGGAGGGTTTTGCGGTGACACGGCAATTCGACTGCATGGTCTGGCGGTTGGGAATGAGCTATATTCCTTCCTACACGGCGGTGAATGGAGCGGAGCAAAGCGCAGACTACCGCGTGGCGTTGCAGTTCTCGTTCACGGCGTTCCCGTCGTTCAAGGTCGGTACGGGGCGGAATTAGGCGGGAGCAATGCAAAAGCGAGCGAGGTGCGGTATGCGTACACAGACACGCGGCGGTTTTACGTTTCTCGAAGTCCTGGTGTCGCTGCTGATTGTCAGCATCCTCTCTGGGGTGGTCGGATTGTCGCTTTACCAATATGTGCGCAAGGCCAGGGTGGAGGCGGCACGCACGCAGATCAAGACATTCCAAACGGCGCTCCAAATATACCGCACGGAGGTTGGGCGTCTGCCGACGCAGGAGCAGGGGCTGGCGGCCTTGTGCGTGAAACCCGCAACCGATCCGGTGCCGACGACCTATCCTGAAGAAGGCTTTCTGGATACTCAGACGATTCCGCTGGATCCATGGGGCAACAATTACATCTACTTGTGTCCCGGCCGGAATGGAGAAGCGTACGAGGTGTTGAGCTATGGCAGCGATGGAGAACCTGGCGGCGAAAATGAAGCCGCCGACATATCGAGTTCCGGCGGCCCGGCGGCCGGAGCGGCTGGCCTGCGGCCCTGAGCGCGGCGGGGGGTTTACGCTGCTCGAAGTCCTGGTGGCGGTCGCCGTGATCGCGGCGCTGGGAATGGCCTTGCTTACCAGTCTACAGCAGACCGCACGCGCCATGCGGCTCAGCCGGGAACTGGCGGCCGTTGCCTGCGAGGCTGAACGCATACAGGCCGAGGCGCGTCTGGGCGCCAGCCCGGCTGTCGCGGCCGGATCGAACGATCTATGGCAGACGGCGCGACAGGTGCAGCGCGATGGACAGGGCCAGGCATGGGATCAGTGGGCGGTGTCGTCGCTGACGGCATCGTCGGCGGTGGTGGTGTTGGAATGGCCGCGCGCGTCCATTGGCGGACGGAGGCTCGCAGGGGGAAACCGGTAAAATGATTCTTGATGTTATTATTCTGGTGGCCAGCCTGGGCGTGATCCTGGGCGCCTGCATTGTCTTTACAAATGGCGTGGAATTCGTGGGGCATCGTTTCCGCCTGCATCAGGGCGCGGTGGGAAGCATACTGGCGGCGGTGGGCACAGGCATGCCCGAGACGGTGATTCCGATCATCGCCATCCTTTGCTACAGATCGAAGGCATCCCACGATGTAGGTATGGGCGCAATCGTGGGTGCGCCGTTCATGTTGAGCACGCTGGCCATGTTTATGACCGGCGCAGCGGTGTTTGTCTATGCGGCCTTGAAGCGCCGGACGCTCAAGTTCCGGATCCATGCCGAGGGCTTGCAGTACGACATGGTCTGCTTCCTGACAATGTACGCCGTGGCCCTGGCATGCACGTTCGTTCGGGAAATCGTATGGCTGCGTTATTCGGTCGCCATCACCCTGATGCTCTCGTACGGAATGTACGTCAGGCACATCCTTAAAATGGAGCACCACGGCATGGAAGATCTTGAGCCGCTGATGCTGGCGCGTATCCTGCGTGTGACACCCAAGGGCCGCTGGAGCATTTTACAGGTCGTTCTGTCGCTGGGGATCATTGTCGGCGGCGCCCACTATTTTGTGGGGGCGGTTACCAGCGTGTCGGCGGCCTTGGGCATGCCGGCGATGATCTTATCCGTGCTGATCACCCCGATAGCCACCGAATTGCCTGAAAAACTAAACTCCATTATTTGGGTGGGCAAGGGTAAGGATGTGCTGGCCCTGGGAAATATCACGGGCGCCCTGGTGTTTCAAAGCAGTTTCCCTGTCGTCTTCGGCATGCTATTCACCACCTGGGAACTGCGGGGCGCAACTTTGCTGGCCGGCGCGCTGGCGTTGATGTCAGGTCTCTGGATGTTGCTGTGGCTGCGCTTGCGCCGCTCGATGAGTCCCTGGACTCTGCTCGCCGGCGGCGCTTTCTATGCGGTCTTCATTGCTTACGTTGCTTATGGCGGCCGCTGATCTTTTTTGATTGATCTCGTTTTTGGCTTGCGCTACATACGTTTTTGTGACTTAATACATCTCACCCCGCTTAGCACGGGGTAAAGTACGTCTTCGGGACGGGGTGCGCCTCACGATGAGGTTATTCCCGGCCGGCGGTAAAGCCCGCGAGTCCCGCGCACTGCGCGGGACAGATCCGGTGAAACTCCGGGGCCGACAGTGATGGCGCGCCGGTTCGCGCCTCAGCCTGGATGATAGAAGACGGAACGACGCTCCTTTGCGCCGTGATCCGGTCCCCCCGAAGATGCGCCCTGCTTTAGGGCGCTTTTCTGTCGTTTGCGGGGTTCACTATGCGCGAAACGGAAAAAAAAGGCGCCGGTTCTGTGTCGGCGGCGATCGATGCCATCGGTCGCGGTGAAATGATCGTCATTGCCGACGATGAACATCGGGAGAACGAGGGCGACCTCGTTATGGCCGCGGAAAAGGTCACGCCCGCTGCCATCAATTTCATGGCCACCCACGGACGCGGATTGATCTGCATCGCCCTGCCGCGCGAGCGTGTCGAACGTCTGAGTTTGCTGCCCATGCCAGCCAGAGGCGGCGGCGACTCCTTTGGAACAGCTTTCTTGGAATCGGTTGACGCCCGTCGCGATGTAACGACGGGCATCAGCGCCTTCGACCGCGCCCGCACGGTGCAATTGCTGCTGGACGATGCGACGACGCGGCAGGACCTCGTCAGTCCCGGGCACATGTTTCCCCTGCAGGCCAAGGATGGCGGGGTCTTGCGGCGCGCCGGACACACCGAAGCCGCGGTGGATCTGGCACGTCTGGCCGGACTCAAACCCGCCGGGGTGATCTGCGAGATTCTGCGCCCCGACGGTCAGATGGCGCGCATGCCTGAATTAACCGCCTTTGCGCGGGAACATGGGCTGCGCATGACGACCGTGGCCGACCTGATCGTCTACCGCAACGCGCGGGAGCAGCTGGTCGAACGGGTGCGAACGGTGGATATGCCAACGCGCCACGGCCCCTTCAAGTTGTTCCTCTACCGCTCGCGCGTGGACGATCAGCAACACCTGGCGCTCGTGATTGGGGATCTGGCCTCGGCCGCCGCGCCGCTGGTGCGGGTGCATAGCGAATGTTTGACCGGAGATGTCTTCGGCTCGCTGCGCTGCGACTGCGGCGAGCAGCTCGATCGCGCGATGGCCATGGTGCAGCAGGCGGGCGTTGGCGTTGTCTTGTATATGCGGCAGGAAGGACGGGGCATAGGGCTGGCCAACAAGTTGCATGCCTACGAACTGCAGGAACAGGGACTGGATACCGTTCAAGCCAACGAAAGGCTGGGATTCAAGGCCGATTTGCGCGATTATGGCGTCGGCGCCCAGATTCTGCGCGATCTCGGACTGAAAAACATAAGACTGCTCACCAATAACCCCTGCAAAATAGTCGGACTCGAGGCGCACGGCTTGACGATCGTCGAACAGGTGCCGCTGATCATGCCGGCATCGGAACACAGGCAGCGTTATCTGGACACAAAAAAAAGCAAAATGGGGCACATGCTGTAGGATGAAAACAAGCAAGGAGGCGCATACTATGAAGACAGAGCATACCGAACTCGGCGGAAACTTGATCGCAAAAGGCATTAAACCGGGCATTGTCGTGGCGCGGTTCAACGATTTCTTCACCAAGGAACTGCTCGCCGGAGCGCTGGACGGATTCGTCAGGCACGGCGTAGCGGCGGCGGACGTAACCGTGGCCTGGGTGCCCGGCTCCAACGAACTGCCGATGGCCGCGCAGCGCCTGATCCAGAGCGGACGCGTGGATTGCGTGGTCGCCCTGGGCGTCGTGGTGCAAGGCGCGACACCGCACGCGGATCTGATCAATACACAGGTGTCGCGTTCACTTGCGGCGCTGGCGCTGGAATTGAAGATCCCCGTGATCAACTCGCTCGTTACCGCCGAAAATCTGGATCAGGCCATCGAGCGCTGCGGCACGAAAGCCGGAAACAAAGGCTGGCAGGGCGCGCAGGCCGCGATCGAGATGGTCAACCTGTTCCGCGCCATGGATGGCTTAAGCGCATGACCAGCCGCCGGCGCGCCCGCATCTGGGCGGTCCAGCAGCTTTTTCAGCGCGATTTCAATCCTGATGGCGCCGAGCGTGTCTGGGATGCGCTGACGGAGGAACGCGATCCGGACGAACCACAACCTGGCGAGGACGAGCGTGCGCAAGCCTTCGCAGAGTCTTTGGTGAACGGCGTCATTGCGCGCCGGGTTGAAATTGACACGCTGCTTGGCCGGGCGGCTGTAAACTGGACCATACATCGCATGTCAGGCGTGGACCGCAATATCATGCGCGCGGCGATTTGCGAGATGCTGGCCTATCCCGACATTCCGCCGGCCGTCACGATCAACGAGGCGCTCGAAGTCGCCAAGATGCTGAGCGACGACGCCTCGCCGCGTTTCATCAACGGCGTGCTCGATCGCGTGCGACGCGATCTGGAAACGCAAACGCGAAAACCGTCAGACAAGTCCGAAATGTCTGACAAGTCCGACTCTTCAGGAGTTCACGCGTGAGCAATTGGCTGCAAGCGCTGGCGCGTACGCGGGAGCGGATTCGCAACGCTGTCGCAAGCATACTGCCGGGGGCGCAAAAATTCGAAGCCGCCACCAGGGCGGAATGGGAAAAGGCGCTGATTGAGGCCGACCTGCCGCCGCGCCTGGTCGTGGAATGGATCGCCGCGCTGAAATCCGGCGGCGAACATGGTTCGGCGGCAGACCAGATCGAACGCGCGCTGATAACGGCGATGCCTCCGCGCGCACCGTTTGTCTGGTCGTTCGCCGCCAAGCCCGCCGTGCTGCTGATCGTCGGTGTGAACGGCTCCGGCAAAACAACCACGGCCGCCAAACTTGCCGCCATGGCGCGCCAACAGGGCCTCAAGCCGCTGCTCGCGGCGGCGGATACTTTTCGCGCCGCCGGTTCGCAACAACTCAGGATCTGGGCCGACCGGCTGGGCGTGGATGTGGTGACGGGACTGCAAGGGGCCGACGCCGCCTCGTTGGCCTTCGACGCCATCACGGCCGCGCGTGCGCGCGGCGTCGACGTGGTTATCGTGGATACGGCCGGGCGCATGCATACCAAGACCAACCTGATGGAGGAACTGCAAAAGGTGCGCCGCTCGATCGACAAGGCGCTGCCCGGGGCTCCGCACGAGACTTGGATCGTGCTCGATGCCACGCTTGGCCACAATGCCGTCAATCAGGCGCGCGCATTTCAAAAGATGGTCTCGCTGAGCGGCGCGGTGATCGCCAAACTGGACGGTTCATCCAAAGGCGGTTTCGTTGTGGCGGTGGAAAAAGAACTCGGTATTCCTGTGCGCTTCTGCGGACTGGGCGAGGGGGCGGACGATCTCGCCCCATTTGACTCCGCCGCCTTCACCAAGGCCTTGGTACATGGTGATGACGGACAAACATAAGGATGATCTTGCGATGGCTTTGGCGCTGCGCCTTGCCCGCCGCGGCGAGGGCTGTACCCGACCCAATCCGCCGGTCGGCGCCGTCCTAACGCGCGCGGGCCGGGTGGTCGGGCAGGGATGGCATCGTCGCGCCGGCGGTCCACACGCCGAAATTTACGCCTTGCGCCAGGCGGGCGCCCGGGCGCGCGGGGCTACGCTTTATGTGACGCTGGAACCATGTTCAACCAGCGGCCGCACACCGCCTTGCACTGCAGCGCTGATCGCGGCCGGCGTGCGGCGCGTGGTGGCCGCCGTTACCGATCCCAATCCGCGCCACCGCGGTCGCGGACTTGCACTGCTGCGCCGGGCCGGCATCGCCGTCAAGACCGGCGTGCGGCGCGAAGAGGCGCAGGCGTTGCTGGATCCCTTTGCGCGGCGGATGATTCATGGACGGCCTTATCTGACGCTCAAACTGGGGCAGACTCTTGACGGACGCATTGCCGATGCCGCAGGCTGTTCAAAATGGGTCACCGGCGTCCAGGCGCGGCGCGAGGTGCAGGCGCTGCGACGGCGCTGCGATGTCGTGCTGGTGGGGGCGGGCACGGTGCTTGCCGACGATCCATCGCTCTTGCCGCGCCCGCCCTTGGGCCGCCATCCCTGGCGGGTGATTGTGGACGCGCGCGGGAGAGTCCGGCCAGGCGCGCGCGTATTTTCAGACGGCGCGGCGGCGCAAACTGTTCTTGCCACCACGGCGGCGTGTCCAACCGCGCGCCGCCGTGCCTATGCGCGCGCTGGCGCGGCTGTCTGGATGCTGCCCGCGGATGCCCATGGCCGCGTAAGCCTGACCAGCCTGATGGAGCGATTACAAACGCTTGGTGCCTTGCATGTGCTTTGCGAAGGCGGCGGTGAACTGGCATCGTCGCTGCTGGCGGAACGACTGGTGGACGAGGCCTGGATATTTCTTGCGCCGCTCTTCCTCGGGGGCGACGGGGTGGCGGCGGTGGCGGGCGCTGGTTGGCGGCTGACTGGGCTGCCGCGCTGGCGCGTTATCGAACAGCGGTTATGCGGCAAAGACTTGCTGGTGCGCGTGCGCCCGGAAGGAAAGCGGTGACCTTATGTTTACGGGACTAGTGCAACAAGTCGGCAACTTGCGCGGCGCGGCGCGGCGCGGTCCGGGACTGCGCTTGCGGGTGGGCTATGCGCCGTGGGACGAACCCGTGGCGGTGGGCGAGAGCATCGCCGTGCAAGGCGCATGCCTTACTGTAAGCGCCTGCGCCGCGGAAGAGTTGGCGTTCGACGTGCTGGCCGAGTCGGTGGCGCGCACGGATTTGGAATCGCTGCATCCCGGCGCGGCGCTAAACCTGGAGCGCGCCCTGCGTGGCAGCGACCGTTTCGGCGGACATTTTGTGACCGGCCACATTGACGGCACTGGCCGGATTGCGGCGCGCGAGCGGGTGGGGGAGGACTGGGCGCTTACGATTGCCTGTGACGCCGGACTGCTGGGCGACATGGCCCTCAAGGGATCCATCGCCGTAAGCGGCGTGAGCCTGACGATTGCGTCACTTACGGCGTCGGGTTTCGTGGTGCATGTTATTCCACATACTTGGACGCATACCTCCCTGTGTAAACTTGCCGCGGGCGGTCTGGTAAATCTCGAAACCGACCTGCTCGCCAAGCATGTACGCCGCTGTCTGGAGAATCCTTCCGCCCCTGTCCGCGGCCTGACCATGGAGCATCTCCACCGCGCCGGATTTGGCGGACGGTAGATGAACGGGTGGAAGGTGGAGGGTGAAAGGTGGAAGAGGGGGAATATGGCCGCGAAATGAACTTGTTCGTTCAGCAGGATCACCTCTGGCAATATGTGGTGGCGGCGTTGACGCTGCTGTTGTCCCTGTTTGCCTCCGGACACGCCGTGCTCAACAAGCGCGACAGTCGCGCCGCCGTGCTGTGGGTGGCTTTTGTCTGGTTCGTGCCGGTGCTTGGCGCGTTGATGTATTTCATCTGGGGCGTCAATCGCATCAAGCGTCGAGCCATTCTGCTGCGCGGCAATCTGGAGCGGTATAACGCGCAGCATGTGGTGGAATTTTGTTCCGTCGAGCGACTGGCCGCGCTATTGCCGGCCGCGAGCAGTCACCTGATCTCGCTCGCTTTCGCCACCGCCAAGGTGGTGTCCCGCCCGTTGCTGCCGGGAAACAGCATCGAACCGCTGATCAATGGCGACGCGGCGTTTCCCGCCATGCTGGATGCGATTGCGAGCGCCCGGCATTCAATAACGCTGTCCACCTACATCTTCGACCGCGACGAGACGGGACTGGCTTTTGCCGCCGCCCTGGGCGCCGCCGTGCGCCGGGGCGTGGAAGTGCGGGTGCTGATAGATGCCACGGGCACACGTTATTCCTGGCCGCCGATTCTGGGTGAGCTCCGGCGCGAGGGCGTTTGCCATGCGCGTTTTCTGCCGGCCTTTCCGCTCTGGCGTCTGCTTTCGCTGAACCTCCGCAATCATCGCAAAAGCATGGTAGTGGATGGAATAGTCGGATTCACCGGCGGCATGAACATACGCGCGGGTAATTGTCTGGCGAAAGGTCCGGCGCACCCGGTGCAGGACATCCAGTTCCGCGTCAACGGTCCGGTGGTCGCGCAGTTGCAGGAAGTATTCGCCGACGACTGGTTTTTCACGACGCAGCAGGCTTTACGCGGCGAACTGTGGTTCCCCCCTTTGACATCCGCCGGTCCGATGCTGGCCCGCGGCATTTCCGACGGTCCGGATGAGGATTTCGAGATCCTGCGCTGGGTCATCCTGGGTGCGCTGACGACTGCGCGGCGCTCGATTTGCATTGTCACCCCCTATTTCCTGCCGGAGCCCAGCATCATATCCGCGCTGAGCCTGGCGGCCATGCGCGGCGTACAGGTGGATATAGTGCTGCCATCCAAGGGCAATCTCCCGTTCGTGCAATGGGCATCCACCGCGCACTGGTGGCAGGTGCTGGAACATGGATGCCGCATCTGGCTCGCGCCGCCCCCCTTCGATCATTCCAAACTATTGATAGTGGACGGCGGCTGGTCGCTGGTCGGCTCGGCCAACTGGGACCCGCGCAGCCTGCGATTGAATTTCGAATTTAATCTTGAAAGTTACGACCAGGGGTTGGCGTGCAGGCTCGATGAAATTTTCGCCGCCAAACTCAGGCAAAGCCGCCGCGTGACTTTGGAGGAGGTCGACGCCAGGAGTCTGCCGGTGAGATTGCGCGACGGCGCCGCGCGTCTGCTGACGCCGTTTTTATGATTGCGCTTGGCGTGCGGCAGCGGGCGGCGCATAATTCGCGGGCTGTTACAGGAGACGGTTATGCCGCAACGCTTGTTATTACTGGATGAGGCGGCGCGCTATTTGCACGTCGATGCGGCCCGCTTGGAAAAGTGGGTCAAAAGGCATGAAATTCCCTTTGAAAGCCAGGGCGGGAAGCGCACGGTCTTTCATCGCGGCGAGTTGGACGCCTGGGCTTCGCAGCGCATTCTGAGCATGCAGGGCAAACGGCTGGCGGAGTATCACGCACAGGCCTCCGCGCAAACCCAACAGTATTTGAACGGTCAGGCGCCGCTGGTTTGCGGGTTGCTGGGCGCCGGACGCGTTGCGCCGTCCCTGCGGTCGCACACCAAGGCCTCTGTGTTGCGCGACCTGGTGGCGGTGGCGGAGGTCGCAAATCTGCTCTTTGATCCGAAGGACTTGTTGAATAGTCTCGAAGAGCGCGAGGCGCTTTGCTCGACGGGTCTGCCCGGCGGCCTGGCGCTTCTGCATCCGCGCTATCATGATGCCTATCTGGCTGGCGATTCGTTTCTGATTATCGGCCGGGCGCTGCATCCATTGCCCTTCGGCGCGCCCGACGGCAAGGCGACGGATCTCTTTTTCCTGCTTTGTTGTCTGGACGATAGGCTGCATTTGCACGCGCTGGCGCGGATTTGCACGGTCTGCCAGACAACCGACCTGCTGGCGCGTCTGCGGGCGGCCGGGGATGCGCAGGCGATGCGCGATGCAGCCTGCGCCTGCGAGGATGAAGTTGTCAGCCACATGCAACAGGGCGCTGGAGTAACCGGTAGATACGGAGCAAGCAGACAGTGAAACCTTCTTCAAAAACCGAATATGCCTTGAAAACAATGCTGGATCTCGCGCTGCACCGTAACGAGGGAGTCGTGCGTGTCGCCGACATCGCGCAACGCCAGTCTATTCCCATCAAGTTTTTGGAGCAGATTTTGCTTGTGCTGAAAGCGGGAGAACTGGTTTCGAGCCGGCGGGGGGCGCGGGGCGGGTACGTATTGGCAAAAGACCCTGCGGTCATCCAGATTGGCGATATCGTGCGCTTGACCGAACACTCCTTCGCGGTTTCGCATCGGACTCATAACCCGGCAGATCCATTTGGCGAGATCTGGGAAGATATTGGGAACTACGCGCGAAAGAAACTGGCCACCACCACGCTGCAGGATATATGCACGAGAGCCATAAAACTGCGGCTTGGCAGATCGCTTGAATACAGCATTTGATCCCGTTACGCCAGGTGCCGCAACCGCAGTTGCCCGCAGGCTGCCTGAATCCGCTGGCCCTGCGAGTTGCGCAAGGTGGCATTGATACCCGCCTGGTCCAGCGTGGCCAGAAAACGTTCGGATACGCCAGGCGCGGACGGTTGGCCGTCGAAGCCGGTGACCGGACTCAGCGGAATCAGGTTCACGCGCGAGGGAAAGACCTTCAGCCGGTTCGCCAGTTCCCGCGCCTGCTCGGCGCTATCGTTTATGCCGCGAACCAGCGTGTACTCGAAGGTCACGATGCGTTTCGTGCGCTGCGTGTAGCGGGCGCAGGCGGTCAGCAACTCAGGCATCGGATAGCGGCGGTTGACAGGCATCAGGCGGTTGCGCACGGCGTCGTTCGGCGCGTGCAGTGAAACCGCCAGTTCGACCTGCAAGCCCTCGCCCGCGAGGCGTTCGATTCCCGGGATGATGCCGTTGGTGCTGATCGTGATATGGCGGGCGCCGATGTTGAGTCCGTCGGGATCGTTCAGGATGCGGATGGCGGCGAGTACGGCATCGTAGTTGTCCATCGGCTCCCCAATGCCCATGAAGACGATGTTATCGGGCCGGCCGCCCAGCGAGCGAGCGGCGGCAAGCGTTTCGCCGACGATTTCGCCGGCCGCCAGATTCCGGCGGAAACCGGCCTGTCCGCTGGCGCAGAAAGCACAGGCAAAACGGCAACCGACCTGGCTCGAAACGCAGAGCGTGTGGCGGTCGCGATCCGCCAGCAAAACGATTTCCACGCACTCGCCATCGCGCAAACGCAGCAGCAATTTACGCGCGGCGGCGGGATCGCCCTGATCATCGGCCACGCTGAATGACGCGAGATCGAAACGCTCCGCGAGCGCGGCGCGCAGGGCGGATGGAACGTTTCGCATGGCCTCCCATGAATCGACGTGTTGCGTGTAAAGCCAGCGCCAGATCTGGTCCGCCCGCCAGGCCGGGCCGCCCGCCGCGATACAGGCTGCGGTCAGGTCGGTGCGCGAAAGATCGTGGATTAATGGCAGCATGGCGTTTGGACGTTCCCCCCCTCAAGCGTGACAAATGGCGGGCCTTGTAACAAGCGGAAGTTACTGTGCTAATATCTCCCCGGTAAACCGCTTTTGGAAAGAGCGGCGGAAGTTTTTCAGAACCAGGGAAATCGAGGCGCAATATGCAAACGTGCCCTTTCACGCGAGGGAAGCTGTGTAGACTGGCCGCGGGCTTGGGGCTCTTGATGACTTTTTGCGCAGGCCCCTCGGCGATTGCAGGGGGAACTGCGGAAGTCGTCTGGACGCCGGCGTCGCTGGCCTCCGCCACAAATCTGCCGCTGGGGCAAACCGTGACCGTGACCGGTACGGTGTCGCGTATCGAGCGGGACGGCATTTCCTCAACCACCTTCTTGCTTGTCTTGAAAGATGAGATTTACTGCCGGATGATCTGGCCCGACGTGGCGCTGGCGCGCCGCAACCTGCGCTTGAGCACGGAGGTCGGTGGACGGGTGGTGGCCTACTGGAACAAACACATAATGTTCATGCCGGGCGACAAGGTGGCCATGCGGGGCGTCTGCAAGAAGGAAATGAGCCGAGTGACCCTTGACCAGGCGTTTCAGACGGAACAGTTCAATTCCACCTCCCCGGTCACGCTTTGGGGCCGCTGAGAAATTGCGTGGGGCGGATATGAACGCAAGCCGTCAGCAGGAACATGAATATGCATTCGAGTCCTGCGCGGCATCCGCACGGCAGGTGCCATCCGCGTTGCAGAAGTTGGGCTGGCCGATGCGCGACCGCGGTTTGAGGAGTATCCGCGACCATTATTTCGACACATCGGATCTGACGCTTTACCAGGCGGGGGTTGCGCTGCGGCTGCGGGAAAAACAGGCTAATTCCGAGTTGACGCTCAAAACCATTGCCGCGCGTGCCGACGCTGACGGCATGAACCGAAGGTTGGAAATCAGTCAAGACGCCGGACGGACCGGGGCTGACGGGCGTCGCATCGCCGCGACGGTTCTGGGCCGGCAGGTGGCTTGCATTCTCGATGGCCGCGCGCTACGCGAGATTCTTGTGCTGGCGCAGAAACGCCATGTCTTCGATCTGGAATGCCCCAAGGGCGGGCTGGTTCAGGTGAGCGTGGATTATGTGACGGCGCCGGGAGCCGTTATCAAAGCTCGCTGGCTGGTGGAAGCGGAGCTCATCCATGGTCCGGTGCGCAGGGCGCGCGGCGTGGCCCGGCATTTGCAGCAAGCGCTGCGTTTGACGGCGGCCACGGCGTCGAAGTTTGAATCCGCGCTGCAACAGACCCGCCGGACTCTGCCGCGTCCGCCGTTGGACACGGCGCCGCTGGTTGCCGCCGCCGACCCCTTCGGAATTGTCGGTGAACGGGTCTTTCGTCTGCACCTGCACCGCTTGCGTTGGTTTGCTCCCGGAGCCCGGTTGGGGGTGAATCCCGAGGCGTTGCATCGTATGCATACAACGGTGCGGCGGTTGCGGACGGCTCTTCTGGTCTTCGGTCCGTGCCTGCCGGCACGCGCGGTGAAGGCATTGAACGCCGACTTGCGCTGGCTGGGCGGGGTGCTGAGCCGCGCGCGCGATGGCGATGTCCAGACCGACTTGCTGGATCGCGAATCCGCCGCCTGGGGTGGGGGGGCGACGGACGCCATGGAAATTTATCGTGAATGGGTGGCGCAGGAACGCGCAAAGGCGCACCGCGCCGTGCGACGGGCGCTGGTCGCGCGGAGGTACGCGCGCTTGCTTGAACGCATGCAACGTCTGGCGGAGTCTGCCGCGACCGGCGCCGCTGGCGCGGCCTGGGGCGCGCAGGACGTGGCGCAGGTTGGACCGCGCCTGATCCGGGCCGCCTGGCGCAAGGTAATACGACGCGGACGGAAGGCGCAACCGCAAGCCTGCGACGATGACGCCCTGCACAAGGTTCGTATAAGCTGCAAACGGCTGCGCTATCTTTGCGAGTTTTTGGGCGCCGGCAGCGGAGTTCCATCTTCCGTCAGGCTCGCGGCCCGCGCAACGGCGCTGCAGAATTGTCTGGGGGCGCAACAGGACGCGGCGATCGCCGGGCGCTGGATGCAAGAGTTTCTGCATGACTCTAAGCGTCTCGCCGCTTCTCAACGCGCGTCGCTGATCGAACGTATTCGCAGGCAGGCGGAGCGGCGGCGCATGCTGCGTAAACAATTCGCGCATTTGTGGAGGCGCTTCGACCGCCGCAAGCACGCACCTTGAAAGGTTTATATTGTGCTTGTATTCCGTGAGGCTACTATTCATAATCGTTTTTTGTTTGCTGCTTTCGACATTTAGACAAGCTGAACGTAAACTTCAAGGAGAGGGTTTCATGATGGACAACGAATCGGTGCGGGATACCAGGAATTCTAGCGTGGTTTTATTGGCGTTGCTTCTGGCCGTCGCGGTCGTTTGGGCTATCGCCGGGACAGTGATGGCGGCCAAGCGTTCAAGGACGCTGGCGGAGACCGAGAAAACGGCGGCGGCGTACCGACAGGACAGCGAGCAGAGACTGGCCGATCTGCAGCGTCGCAACAGCGAAATGGAAAAGGCCGTGGCCGATGCCGAGGTCAAGTTTCAGGAAGCCGAGCGCGGCCGGCAGATGGCGCTGGCTGAATACCGCAAGCACCAGGAAAAGCTGCTCTCCGAGAAGAAGACGGCGACGGTGGTCAAGGCGGATGGCAAGGCCAAGCCCGGTGACAAAGCAAAGTCCGGCATCAAGGCCAAGGCTGGAGCCAAGACCAAGAAGGTCACCCACAAGCCGGCCACACATACCGCTGCCGGTTTGACTCACAAGACCTCGACGCTCTAGTTCTGCCGGCGGTGGCGCCGCAATTCGATCCGAGGCGATCATGAATGCATGGGGTCCGGTGTATTGCCGGGCGTATATGCTAGTCATGTTCGATGCGGATTTTGTAATCCCGCTTTATTTCCGATGCGGACAATTCCGCTGAATGCGTCAAAATGGAGGGCATTTTTTCCCTGAATGCAGGAATCTGGCGCCTGCCGTAATTTTGCATGGACATCGAAAGACAGCACAATGAACCGACGCGACTTCGAGCGCAAATCCGCCGCCTCCACACTTTCCGACATGGAGATTTTCGTCTTTCCGGAACTGCTCTACGCGCTCGTGCTGGCTAATCTCATGTCGCCGCGCCTGTGGCGCTGGCAGGACGATCCCTGGTTCGGCGACATGTCCGGCCAGAAGCCCGCCAGGCGCATAGCGCGGCTCAAGCAATTCGTGATGGATCATTACGCGTTCAACCTGGATCTCGACACCTGGGGGTTGACGACCAAGGAAAGGGAACGGGCGCGTTTTCGCGGGCTGATTGACGATGCCGCCTTGCGCGCATCCAATGCGCTTTTCGGATATGAGGGTGACCGCTACTACTTCGACTTGGATATCCGCACGCACTTCGGCCTGGATAAGTACACCTCCGATACGATCCCTTACTGGAAAACCGAGACCGTGGAAGCAATGGACGCCTTCCGGTTCAAGCCGGGTTACACGACCGGCGCGGGGGAATGCGTGTCGCTTTCCACGCTCTACGCCGCTGGGCTTTTCCTGGTGGCCGGCATCCCCTTGCGCGATATCTTCCTGATGGCCACGCCGCTGCATTCGCAGAATTTCATAGATGTGGATAACGGAATGCTGACCAATAACCGGCGCCTGGTGACGAAAAACATGTGGTTTAACGGCACGGCGCTTTCGGCGCAGGCCCGCCGGGCTCTGGACCACGAACAGGTGACCGTGGTCGCCCACGAATCCGGCTGGATTCACACACTCTACACCGATGCCACGATCGCCCCCGACGCCTATGCGCGCTTTGACGCGCGGCTGCGCGCTTTCCTGACATCCAAGCTCACGGTGGAAATCCTGGGCAATTTCCTGCGCCATCAACAGTCGCTTCAAAAGTGCTTCCAGCTCCGCTGGATACTGCACGGCGCCGATCATTATCTGCCGCTGGAGAAGGCCTTTGCCTATGAAAACGGCTGCGCCTTCCGCGTCACGGATAAGACGCGCGCCAAGCTGCTGGGAGAGGTTGAAGTGGAGGAGTTTCTCGACTCCCGTCTGCCCGGGAGAATCGTGTTGAACGATCTCGAAGCCTTCGTCGAGACCCGGCATCCGGACTTGCGGAAGTCCGCTGACACGAACGCGCTGCGCGAGCTTTTTGTCTGCGGCTGCATGAATGCCGAAGATGCCATCACCCACTTGATTCTCTTTTGCAAAACCGACCCGCATCTGCCCGATCCGTCCACGCGGCATTTCGCAGCCGACGGAGCGCCGCTGGAACTCGCTGCTGACATGTCGCGTGAAACGCTGATCGCCCGCCTGGAAGCTTTGCGCGGTTCCAATTCCATGGTGGATCTGGCGTTCTACGTTTACCGCGATCTCAACCGTACCGATCCGGCGCCCTTCGTCGCGGCGGCACTTGAGCGTTCGCCCGTATCGCGGGCAGGCACGGCAAACCTCTCCGCGAGCGAGTGCGAGGCGCGCGTGCGGGCTTTGGAAGGCGTCTCGATCTACGACGAGCCAGGCCGTCTGGCGCAGCCCGACGAAGTCTGGAACTTCGGCCGCGGCGATGGCGTGGAAAAAGCCCTGCTGCTGGCCAACCTGCTCCTGGCCCGCGATCCTGCCGCTGCCGACGGCCGACTCGATATCGAACAAGGACGGGCGGTCCTGTATTTTGGCGGCCAGACCTATGGTTTCGAAACAATCAAGGGCTTGCGCCCGCAATCGTGGATACTGCCGACACATCGGATATAGGCGTTCCAACACGACCGGAAAACAGAATTGCAATCGCAACCAAAAAGAATCTTCAACGCCACTGTAGTCATGATGCTGGTCATGGTGGTGTTTGTCGGCGTCGGCGAGAAGTTGGCTGACCGCTTTTTGCCGTTATATCTGGGGGCGCTCGGGGCTGGGGCGGTGGCCTTTGGCGCCTTGAATGCCCTGATCAATCTGCTGGGTGCGTTGTATTCCTATCTCGGCGGCTGGTTGAGCGACCGCTACGGATACCGGCGCGCACTGGTAATTTTTACAATCATGTCGGCGCTCGGCTACGCCCTGGTCATCGCCATCCCGCGGTGGTGGGCGGTTTTCGCCGGCGCGTTGCTTTTCGGAGCCTGGACCGCGATATCGCTGCCGGCCGTCATGAGTCTGATTGCCAAGACCGTGCCCAAGAATCGGCGCGCGCTGGGGGTCAGCATCCATGCGCTGACCAAGCGGATTCCAATGGCGCTGGGCCCGGTTCTAGGCGGAGGGCTGATTGTCTTCTTCATCCACCGTCATGGGGAAATTTCCGGGACGGTGATGGCCATTCGCGTAGCCTTTGCCATCGCCATGGTTTTGGCTTTGATTGCGGCCGGGTTGATGTGGCGCTTTGCGAACGACGATAGCGAAGGTTTGAAGCGACCCGCGCCGTTGCGGGAATCCATGCGCTATTTTTCCCCCGAGCTGCGGGTCTTGCTGGTTGCCGACATGTTCGTGCGCTTCTCCGAGCAATTGCCTTATGCGTTTCTGGCCGTCTGGGTCTGCCGGAACCTGGCCGTTTCCGAGCTAAAGTTCGGCTGGCTGACCTTCATCGAAATGGTCACCGCCATGCTGGTTTACCTGCCGGTGGCGTGGCTGGCGGACCGGGGCGCCAAGAAGCCCTATGTGGTCATCACTTTCGCGTTTTTCACGCTTTTTCCCATGACATTGTGGCTGGCGGGTTGGCTGCCACAGCAACTGAATCATCCCGGTTTGATGTTTCCCTTGCTGGTGGCGGCCTTCATTATCCGCGGTTTGAAGGAATTTGGAGAACCGACGCGCAAATCGCTGATTCTCGACCTCGCGCCGGAGCATGCCAAAGCCGCCACGTTCGGCACCTACTATCTGATTCGCGACGGGATCGTCTCCGTGGTGGCGCTGGCCGCCGGGTTTTTATGGAATCTCGGCCCTCTGGCAAACTTCGCCACGGCGACGATGCTGGGTCTGTTGGGAACAATCTATTTCGCAGCCTATGGCCGCGACTTGCACTATCTCGGCGGGGAGATAAAGCAATCATAGCGGGTTTTCACAAGGATTTCTGTTTATAGAGCGGCAGGAAGCGGTAGTAGACTTCCAGACACAACGCGCCGATCGCGGTCGAGTAAATGCGCCCGCCGCGGGGACCAAGCTGGTCAACCGGGTCCCAACTTCCCGCCGCCGGACCGGACGTGTTGCGTCCCTTCAGCAGGGCCTTGGTCAGCGCCGCGTTCCAGGCCTCGAATTCCTGCGCACCGGAGAGGTATATCGCCAGGGTGGCATAGTACCAGTAATACATGTTGACCGAGCGGTTGCGCGGGTCCCAGGCCGGCTGATTGTTCATGAGAAAGGCGATGGATTCGACGGTTTCTGGAGTCTTCGTCCGCGCCCCGGTGAACAGTTGGCAGAACGCGCCCTCTGCTGTCATAACCGGAGTTACGACATGCCCGACCTTGTAGGAATAAAGCCCGCCTGCATGCCCTTGCCGCACCTTGTCCAACCACAATTTTGTCCACTTGAAGGTTTGTTCCGGCACCTCGATCCCGGCAATTTGCGCGCTTTTCAGCGCGAGGATCTGCCATCCGGTGACGGAGGTGTCATTTTCATCGCGCGGCGCATAGCGCCAGCCGGATTCCGCCGTTTGGGATTTAACAATGAACTGAACCGCGCGCCGGGCCGGCGCCAGCAGGCGCTTGTCGCCTGTCAGTGAATATGACTCGCAAAGCACCGCGGTCGCGATTGCCTGGCCGTACATCTGGCCGGCGCCGCGGAAGTCGCCGTTCTCCTTCTCGCAGTTCAGCAGCCAATCGAGACCTTTACGGACCGTCTCCTTGTGCTCGCCTTCAATATGCGTGTAACCGGCGCCCAGATAGGTCAGCAGCGACATGCCGGTCACAACCATATCTTCGTTGACCAGATCGCCGGCCCCGCCGCATTCCTTGAGAGTCTTGAAGCCGTCAACGTCCCAGCGCCCATCATCGCTTTGCGCGCTGCCAAGCCATGCCAAGGCCTTCTCGACAGCTTCCTCGGTCTGCTTCGTACCGCCCAACTCCTTGATGAATTGCCTGCGCTTCTCGGGCTTGCGCATCTGGTAAATGGCTTTTTGCGGTACGAAGGCGGGGTTTGGCGCATTGCCCACCGTCAGGAATGTACGAAGAGCCTCCTTGCCCGGCCCCGCCATGGAAATGTCGGCTGTCTCCCGCGCCTTGGACTGCACCGCATTCAGATGCACCTCCATCCGGCTGGGATTACGTTCGCCGGCGCCGGCGCCAACCATCTTGGCCATGTCGCCGAGACCGCCGCCGCCCATGCGGCTTGTCGCTGTCGGGTCGCCTCCATTGGCCTTGCCGACCTGTAGGCTTTGCGCAGGGGCGAGCCCGGTTTCTACTCCAGACGATGGCTGAGCCAGCGTTGACGCCGTTGACGCCATGATCGCGAGCCCGATCGAATCCGCGCTGCTGGCGGATGTGTTCATCGCCGCCAGCAACTCCTTTCCAGCTTTTCCTGATGCCGTTGCAGGACCTTCCGGTTGAAGTCCGGCTGAAATCAACATCTTTCCCACCGATGCGGCCGGCGCGCCGCCTGCAGAGCCACCCGGCGCTTGAAAACGTTGGAGCGCGCCGTCTGTATCGGCGGCGACTCCGCCGCCAGCCTTCCCGGGAAATAGTTCAGACTGTCCTCCCGCGCCCCCGCCATATCCGCCTGCGCCATGCGGCGCCGGCGTCCCGGGATATCGCTCAACATTCATCCGCCCGGCCAAATCCTTGGCCCCACCATCCGCGATCGTCAGCGCCCCAGCGGCCCCAACTTGCTCAAATTCCCGGATGGCCGTGCTTTCAGAAGGTGATCCGGCGCCACCTGCATTACTCCCAACGAAAGAACCGTAGCCCGCCCGCGGAGCGGAACGCCCTGTTGGCGACGGACGCGCCACGCCGGTGACGCCGTCACCACCCGCGGCCACGGCCGACGCACCCGACCGTCTCTTCTTTCCGATGGCCAGCGCAACAGGTTGAATTCCCTGCCCCCCGCCATTCGAAGCCCCTTGCGACGCGGAGCTTACGGACTTTACAGGCGAACCGATGTCCGTCAAGCCAAGGCCGGCCTGGTTAACCACGCCAGCCTGCACCCCCGCCAGTTTTTCGTCCGATCCGCCGCCGGCCTGCGCTCTTGGCTGAAACCCTATGCCAGAACCTTGAACCAGGGTCCCTGAACCTGCACCCGCCGTCTTGCTGCCGGCGAAAAAGTCCCTCGCAGGACTGACGCGTACCGCAGCCGACTGGCCGTCTCCCAAACCGCCGCCCCGTTTTGCAGCAGTCAACTCGGACGGGCCAGGTTGGTTTGCGGCAGGCCCGGGCTCCTTCCGATCATTTGGGACCATGGCCATCGATATGGCTGGACCGCGATCCTTTAATGCGCCCAAACCGGAACTTTCCCCGGGCAGAACTGAAACACTGTCACGGACAGAGGGTGCTTGGGACGACAGCCCGGCAAGCGCTCCGCCGCCCAGCCCGATGCGCGATGGATCTTTAGATTCTTTAGATGGTGCGATATCCAAGACCAGCGCCCGTGGTTTACCGTCGGCCGACTCAAGGCCGTCTGGCACAATGGAGTTTTCCTTTAAGGACGCCCATTCAAGATTATCGCTTCGGGTTGCAAACGGGCCAGGCGTACCTGCGTGCGCACCCGCAACCAGCGGGTGCGCATCGTTCAACCGGATCGGCGCCAAACGGCTCGCAACTCCCACGGCGTCGGGGGAATATCCCCCGACCTCGTTCTTCCGTCTTTCGATACTGCCTGGACTTTCCGCAGCGAGACTCTCAGGAACCAGCCTAGCACGGCCGACTGGTTGCACCGCCGCCATGCGCCTTCCGCCGGGTTGCGGAGTAGCGCCGGCGCGCTTTCCAAGCTTCACGCCTGAGCCGCCAGCTCCGATTCCGGCAGTGCGCTCATCGCTTGCCGGAACGCGTGGTTTATCGATTTGCACGGCGCGGTCTGCCAGGCGGTCCAGTGTTTCCCCGGTATGCACGGGCTGAAGCGCTTCGCCGACTTCCTGTTGGCGCGCCGCCGGGGCGGCGGCCAGCGTTATCGATGCGCGCGCCGGCGCTTGCGAGCCAAGCTTCAGCGGTGCGTTCGGTTTTTCATTTGGTTGCGTCGGGGTGGCCTGCGCGGCTTGCGCAACATCGAAGGTCTTGCTTCGCTCGCCGGTGTCCGTCTGTTCAGCCTTCGTGGCAGAACGGGACTGTAGTGCGGCCACAATCGGCAGCGGCGATGCCTCTATTGGACGATCCGGCACTGCATCCAGAGGTTCGGCCAGGGATTGCTTCGGCGGGACAATATCCGGAGTTTTGAGTGCCACGCGCCCCGCGGTTCGCACGTCGCCTTCCCGCAACTCCGCCTGCGCCCTGGCAGGTGCATTCTTGATCGGTTCGCGTTTGGCGGTCCGGACCGTATCCAGACTGGAATGCGCGTCCACCGTCTCGGTTTTCAGCGCCTCGGTGCGGATGCTGCGGCTCATCCGGGATTCCCGCACCGCGTAAGAGCCAACTTCGAACTTGCGCGCGCCAGGCATTACAGGGGCTTTCTCGTCCGCCTTGCCCGCCTGCATGTGCACGATGCTGAAAATGGACAGGGAAAGCAAATGCAGGACGATGCTGAGAGCCAGGCAGGTGGTCAGAAGCTGGGGCCTGTGGCGGCGATTCAGCAAGGCGGCCATCAAGAGCGCGGCGATGGCAAGGGCAAGAAAAATCGTGAGCACTGGATGGCGTTTCCTTACGTGTCGAGCTTGCGAGTCGTAAGATAGGTGTGCTCGACACCGTGTTTTTCACAGAGATCCAGGATGTTGACCGCAAACTGCAGGATGGTCTCGCGGTCGCCCCTGATCACAACGGTCTGATGCGGGTCTTCCTTGACGGCCGAGGCCAGCAGGCTGTCAATTTCCTCCAGGCTGCGCTGATTGCCAGCGATCATGAAGGCGCCGCCGCTGGTAACGTTGACCACGATTTCCCGCGGGGCCTCCGTGATCGGCCGTGCGTCACGGCTCGATGGGGGATGGACGCGAACGTCGCGCTCGACGTCGGCGAACTTGGTCGCCATCATGAAGAAAATGAGCAGGAACATCATTGTGTCGATCATCGGAATCACGTTGACCCCGAAGAACTCCTGCGTCGGACGCTTGATGTTCATCGCGCCTCTCCGGGCTTGGCCTCGGCGAACAAGTTTTCCATGAGATCCACCGCCACGTCGTCAATATCGCCCACGAGTTTGTCCACCCGCTCCTGAAAATAGAAATACAGAGCCATCGAGGGAATGGCGATCGACAGTCCCACGGCCGTCGCCACCAGCGCCTCATAGATTCCGGCGGCCAGCAGTTCCGTCCGTCCCAGCGCGTCCGAGCTCGACGCCACCGTCATGAACGAGCGCATCAGTCCAGTCACCGTGCCCAGCAGGCCCAGCAACGGTGCGATGCTCGCCACGCTGGAAAGCACCTTGTTGTTCCGCTGCAGCCGCGCCGCCTCACGCGCGCCCGCGTCTTCGATGGCCTTTTCCAGTTCCAGAACCGGTCGGTCCAGCCGCCGAAGCCCAGCCTTGAAAATTCTGCCCATGGGACTGTCGTCGGACTGAATCTCGTCCATCAGGCGCCGCCGGATCTCGGGATCGCCGGAAGCGGATGCCGCCTTGATCCGTCGCATGATCGCCGTGGGAATCACCTTGCGGCGCCGCAGCGTGATGGCCCGCTCGATCCCGAAAGCCACCATCAGAATACTGCAGACATACAGGGGGTACATCACGACGCCGCCCCTTTCAAGAAGTTCCAAAAGGGTATGGCCGCCCCTGGCATCGGCCGGCGGCTGGGCCGCGGGCAGGTTTGCCGGCGGCGAAATGGCCGCCAGACTCTGCGCCTCAACAAGCATGCACAAAGCGAGACCAACTGCCGCCACACCGCACCACACCAACCAGCGCTTGATCATGAATCCGTTCCTTCCTATTTAAGCCTTCCCGCCGCCAACTCCGCCCACTTTGTACCCTTGTACTTTTCCGTAACTTCCCGGTAAGCCTTGAACGCTTCTTCCTTGTTACCGAGCGCTTCGCTGCAGGTGCCGCTCTCGAAGATCGCCGCGGCGACCCACTCCCGTGCATCCGGGTACAGCGCCTGGACGCGAAGATAGGCGAGCGCCGCGTCTTTGAAATTCCCGCGCGCCTGTAGTACCTGTCCGACGTAGAACTGCGCCTGCGCGGCCAGGTCGGAGCGCGTAAGCCCCGGCACGCGGCCAAAACTTTCCAGCGCCGCATCGTATTCCTTGAGGTCGTAATGTGCCCGGCCGGCGAGGAACTGCGCCTGTGCCGCGGCGGGATGCTTCTCGTTCTTCGCAAGCCAGGCGCTGAATATCTTCGCGGCAGCCGCCGGCTGGCCGGCCGCCAGCTTGGCCTCGCCCAGTCCGAGGGCGGCTTCAGGCAGGTACTTGAAGCCCGCGTATTTCGAATTCCCCAGCAGCGTTTCGTAGCGCTCCATGGCGTGTTGCTGGTCAGCGGCCTTGGCAAATGACAGGCCGGCCTGGAACAGCGCGTCGGGAACCAGTTCGCTGTCGCCATATTCATGACAGAGCCTGTCGAATGCTTCCGCCGCCTCCTTGTACTTGCCGGTCTGCCAGCAGCACCAGCCGATGCGGTAGATGGATTTGTCGGCCAGACGCTTGTCCTTGGAGCGGGCTAGGACCTTTCCGTACATCTCGCGGGCGGCGTCCAGCCGTTTCGCGGCCGCCTCCGCCGTTACGGGCGAGGCTGGTTCTTTGTACTTCGCCTCGGCCATATAGAACAGCGCATCGCCCGCCAGCGGATCGTTGGGGAATGAGTCGGCCAGTTTACGAAAGGCCTCCAGCGATTCCGAATCCTTGCCAGCCTCGCGCCAGGACCAGCCCAATTCGTAGAACATCCGTGCCTGGTCTTTGTCAGGCGCATAATCGGAGATCACCGACTGGAAAACCGCGGCGGCCTCGGCCCATTGCTTCCGTTCCTGCAGGCAGGTGCCGATCAGCATCATGGACGCCCGCGCCAACTCATGCTTCGGGAACAATTTCAACAGCGTGCGGTATGCCGACTCCGCTTCCTCCCACTTCGATAGCTTCATCAGGCTGGAGCCCTTGCGGTAAAAAGCCTGCGGGATAAGTTCGGGGTTTTTGCCGTCGTCGGCGACCTGTCCGAAACTTTCCGCCGCCGCCTTCCATTCGCCGGCTTCAAAGCGGCACAAGGCGATGCCGAAGAGGGCATAGGGGGCGAGTTCGTCCGGCGGTTGCCGGTCCGCCACCTTCCGGTAGTTTTCGATGGCCTTGCCGTACTGCTTCAGATCGTAGCAGCATTCCGCCAGCTGGTACCGGGCCTGCGGCAGCAAATCGCTCTTCGGGTAGTCGCGAAGCAGACGTTCAAACGACTCCATCGCCTCTTTGGGTCGATTTTGTTTCGATTTGGCGACGGCCAGCTTGAGCAGCGCATCGTCGCCAAATCGCGCGGTATCGCCGCCCTGCAAATAGGCATTGAAAGCCAGGGCTGCCTCGGGATATTTCTTCAGTTCGAAATAACAGACACCCTTTAGGTAACCGACCTCGCCCGCAACCGTCTTTCCCGCGGCCGAGTCGTCCACCAGGGTCAATTCTTCCAGCGCGCGCTCGTAGCGCTTGGCGTACCGGTGAATCCAGCCGAGCCGGAAATGCGTACGCGCCGCGAGGTCTGCCGGGGCGTCTTTGAGGTCCAGAAATTCCTTGTACTGCGCCGCCGCGCGTTCGTAGTCCTTCTGGAGAAAACGGTTTTCGGCGCTCAGAAAGAGGACCTGCGGAGCCAGATCGCTGCGTGACTGGGTCTTCATGAACTCGGCGCAGACCTCGTCCGACGGCGCGTATTTTTCGGCCCGGTGCAGCGCCACGGCGGCGGAATACATGGCGCGCGGAACCTGAGCTGCCTGGCCGCCGTTTTTTGCATAGTCAAGGAAGGCTTGGGCCGCGGCCTCGTGCTTGTTGAGGGCCAGCCGCGCATCCGCCAGCCCCAGTTGCATGTCGCCAAGCAGCGCGGACTTTGGAAAGGTCTGCATGGCATCGACAAAGCGCTGTTCCGCATCGGCGTTCCGGCCGGACTTCAAGAGACTCATGCAGACCCAATACGCGGCTTCGTCCGCGAGCTCTTTTTTCGCGTCCGCCATCGGTTTGAGCCGGTCCATCGCGCCGGCATAGTCGCCCGCGTCGAACAGCAGCGTTCCGGAATACAAACGGGCTTTGGGTCCTTTCGCGCTATCCGGATAACGCCCGGCCATTTCCGCAAAGGCCGCCGCGGCGTCCTTAAGCTTGCCAGCCTTGTGCAGCGCCAGCGCCCGTTCGAATGCGGCCGCCTCGGAAAACTCGCACTTAGCTTCGATCACGGACTCGTAGGACGCGGCCGCTTCGAGGAATGCGTCCTGCCGGTAAAGGGCCTGGGCCTGCCGGAATCTCGATTCCTGCTTCAGTTTGCTGTCCGGGTAGCGGTCCAGAAAGGTCTGGAACGATTTCCTGGCGTCCGCGAACTGCTCCTGATTGAACTGCGCCAATGCCGCATAGAACGCGCTGCGCTCCACCAGATCCAAAAAAGCGCCGCCGGCCTTGATGCCGGCCTTGTCCATGCGGGCCAGCATTTCCACAGTGGCCGGCGCCTTCGCCGCAGGTCCGCCCGGCGGCGCGTATTTATCCAGAAAGCTATGCAGCAAAGGCGTCGAATCCTTGGGTTTGCCCAGACTGATGTAACAGGCGCCTTCGCGGGCCAGGGCCCAGTCCGCCAGATAATGTTCCGGAAAGCGGGTGCGCAGCTCCGCAAAAAGCTTCTGTGCCTCGGCGTACTGGTTCAGCGCGATGCGCGCCTGACCAAGTTGGAACAGCAGCTCCGGAAGTTGCTCGAATTTGGGATTTTCGGCGCGGACGGCTTCGTATTGTTCCAGCGCTTCCTTGAAGGCGTCCTGGCGGAAAAGCGACTGCCCCAGCCCGAAGCGCGCGTCGGGCGCTTTCGCATGGCCGGCATGGTTCTTCAGGAAACCCTGGTACGACTCCGCGGCCATGGCATATTTGCCGCTGTTGTAGAGCCAGGCCGCAAAGTTATAGTCGTCAACGGCCTTGGTGTCCTCCCCGGCGCCAAGCCGTGCCGGAAGGATCGACGAAACGAAAAGGCCCGCGACCAAAGAAATCCCGGCCCAGCGCTTGAATTTCATAGAATCTTTCCTCCGGTTATCCATCCATCGAATTGGCTTGCAGGAAACAGCGCGATGCGACATCAAGGTCATCATTCCGGCCATTACTTGGAAGCTTCTTCTATAGTCCCAATGAGCCGGTGATGCAAGAATTAATGGCCGCACCCAGGGATATTGACGTTCGGATTCGCGGTTTTATTGTGTGCGATTTCCGGCGTGCAAGTGGCGTGCATATTCAATAGGATTGCGCCAGCCGATGAACGCAACAATCGTTCCCGGTTTTCCGCAGGGCGCCGCCTTGGCGCAAATGTCAGGCGTGGCTCATGGTTAAAAAAAACAGGAGGGATCTCATGAAGCATTCGAACATGCATCGGATGATGGCGGTGGGTGTGGCTGCGCTGTTGGGCTTTTGGATTTTTACGGCGCACAGTCAGACGGTTGAAACAGGCGACGAGCATCCGCTCTATTTCGGTCTCGGCGTTGGCTACCTCGATTTTGACGGCGGCCAACCGCTGCGGGACGGTTGTTTCCCCGCCCTGCATGTGGGCTACGACTTTACCGACAGGATTTCGCTCGACGCCCAATTCCGCGTCCTTCCCAACCTGCGTGGACAATACCGGTACGAGGACGGACGGAAGATCAACAAGCTTTGGGAACAGACCGGCGGAAACGACGGTGGCGTTAATGACACCTGGGGCTACGGCGTGGCGGTGGATGCGCTCTATCACTTGACCCGCTGGGAACGGCTGGATCCGTACCTGGCCGCGGGCGTCGGATACAACTGGTATCAACACTCCTTTTATAATGCGGCGGCCCTGGTGGAGTTGCGTTTTGGAGGAGGCATGATGTACCACTTGAACGACGAGTGGGCCATCCGGTTGGATTACCGCGGCTACCCGGTCGGCAACCAAAACACCTTTAAAGCCAATTCCGAGTTCGAAGCCGGCTTGGTCTGGACCTGGGGCGCGCACACGCCGACCAAGCTCAGTAGCGTGCATGCCGCCGTTCCTGCCCCCGTGGCGCCCGTCGTCGCTTCGCCGGCCGTGGCCGCGGTTAAGCCGGTATTGCCGCCGTCGGACGATTTGCAGTCGTTCAAACTCGACCTGATTGTCGCTGAGGAAGGGCACTGGCATCCCGAATACCTTTCGGAACTCGACGCCATTGCCAAGGCCATTCAGTCGCATCCCGCTTCCGACGTCTGGATCGAGGGGCACATTGATCGTACGCCCGCTCTATCCGATCGCGAGGCACGGAAACTGACCGAAAAACAGGCGGAGACGGTCCGCGATTACTTCGTGAAGAACCACGCCATCGCCAGGAAACGGCTCACGGCCGTCGGCTATGGTTTTTCCCGTCCGAAGGCGCCAAACGATCCGGTAAATGGCAATCCGGAGAACCGGCGCATAGAGATCCACATCCGTCCTCCGCAGAAGGCCCCGTGACAATCCGCCTTTCGCGGGACGATTAGAGGCCTTCGAAACTCGGCCTGGCGTGGCGTTCAGGCTGGCTGGCGAAAAAGCGTTCAGCGCGGTCGCGGGCTGCGGCCATGTCAGGAGCGCTCTGTACGGACGCAAAGAGCAAGTGGCCGAACAGGTAGTTGCGAGCCAGGTAGGCGGTCAGGATCTTGACCCGCGCCAGCGCCTGGCCGGGCCGGGTAAAATCTTCCTCGATCGCCGCAACGAAACGCGGCCAGACCTCGGCGGGATTGCCGGTCAATGCCGGTTCCCGCCATTGCGCGAAAATCCACGGACAGCCGGCCGCCATGCGGCCAAGCATCAGACCCGCGGCGGGCGCGAAATTCGCCGCCCGCGCCGCGCAATAGTCCGGGCCGGAAATGTCGCCGTTGGCGATGATTGGCAGATCCGTGACCGCCGCCAGTTCGGCATACATCTCGTGGCGCGCGCTGCGCTTGAACTTGTCCTCCGCAAAACGCGGATGCAGCGTCAGCGCGTCCACGCCCTCGTCCGCCATCAGACGCACCCGGTCGTACAAACGCTCGCGCCAGAGAGGGGAGTTGTGTCCAAGCCGCATCTTGACCAGCAGCGGACCGGAGAAATGGGCGCGCAGTGTTTGCAGCACGGCACGCAATCGCGGCGCGTCCTCGAATAGCGCGGCTCCACCGCCCTGCTGGCGTACGTTCCAGGCCGCGCAGGCGCAGTTGAGATCGATTCCGTCGGGGGCGAGTTCCGCGAGGTGGTCGAGCATCTCCGGCAGGCCGGCTGTCGCGGTGACCAGCAATTGATAAATCAATTTACCGTCTGCCGGCCTGCGCTTGAGCCATGGCGAATGGCGCAGATTCTCCTTGAGAATCGTCTTGGCGCAAAGCATCTCGGTGAAAAGCGCTCCGTAACCGCCGTGTTCCGCCAGAATGCGCCGGAAGGCGCTGTGTGTGATTCCCGCCATCGGCGCGCAGAACAGCGGCGGATCGAAACACTTACCGCGCAGCGTGAGTGGTGGTGGGAGTGTTGAGGGTGTCATGTCGGAAAAATACATAATGGTCGGGGCGGAGGGATTTGAACCCTCGACCTTTTGGTCCCGAACCAAACGCGCTACCAGACTGCGCTACGCCCCGATAAGGAAGAACGGCGAGTTTACGCCATTGGCGGCTGGAGTAAAGGTATTTTTCTTCGAATCTTTGCATTGACAGCGGGATTGGCGGATGATATTTTTAGCTTTTCCCCTGTGCGGGGTGGAATGAGGTGCTGGTGAAAGCGATGATCGAGAAACTGGCGGCCATTCAGGAACGAGACTGCCGGATTCTAAAGTTCGAACGGGAATTAAAAGACCTCCCCACGCGCAAGCAGGAAATCGAAGCGCGTTTAGAAGATAACCGCCAGGCGCTGGCCAAAGCCCGTGAAGCAGTGCGACTGCGGCAGAGCGAAGTCAAGCATGCCGAGGCTGAAGTTATCGCCCAACGCGAGAAGATCAAGAAACACCGCGATCAACAGGTAAGCATCAAGAGCAACCGTGAATTCCGGGTTGTGGACGATGAAATCGCCTTGCTGGAGTCCAGCATCCGCAAGTCCGACGACGCGTCGCTCGAAATGATGCAGGCCATCGAAAAAGCCAACGAAGATGTGAAGCGCCTCGAGGCATCCCTGCAGGCGGAGGAAGATTCGATTCGGGCCGAAGTACAGGGGATCGATGAACGCGCCAGGGCCGTGGCCGCCGAATTGGAGCGCGTGCAGACCGAACGGCATGGCATGACGGCCGGTATCGACGCCAATACCCTGCGCAAGTATGACCGCATCATGAATAATCGCAAGGACGCCGCGCTCGTCAAGATCGTGAACGGCGCCTGCAGCGGCTGCCACATGCGTCTTCCGCCATACCTGGTGCATGCCGCACGGCGCAGTCAGGAACTTGTAGCATGCAGTTATTGCGGACGGTTTGTTTACATGGCGCCGCAAGCCGAAAACTGATCCATTGCAAACACGCTTGGTTTTCAAAAGGCGGACGGGTATACTGGCCGATGTCGGGAGCCGGGAGATCCGTGGTCGCGCCGCATTGTGGCGGTGAGGAAAGTCCGGACTCCACAGGGCGGAACGCCGGGCCCAATAAGCCCGGGCTCGTCCGGTAAAGCGGACGGGACGGAAAGTGCCACAGAGAACATACCGCCACGGCGGGCAACCGCCGGGGTAAGGGTGAAAAGGTGGTGCAAGAGACCACCGGGCGCGCCAGCAATGGACGCCGCATGGTAAACCCCGTTCGGAGCAAGATCGAATAGGGAACGGGAGGCGGCTCGCCTCATACGGCTTTCGGGTCGTGCCGTTCCGGGTAGATCGCAGAGATAAATGACCGCACCCCGCAAGGGGAACAAAATCCGGCTTATGGCTTCCGGCTTCCGACATAATCAACTGGCCACCATTGCCGCCGCGGGCTTGGTGGCGGCGAGCGCGCTGATCGCCGCGCTGGCCTGGCAGCAATGGCGGAATTTTCCGAAATTACCGCTATCGTACGCTCATGCCAATCAGACCAACCGCGCGGCCGATCTGGCTGCCGAACTCGCGGTGGAAACCGTCACGGGCGACGTTTGGGGCGTGATGCGGGTAATCGGTGGAGTGGGGGGGCTGGCGGGGGATGGACGTTTCCGGCTGGCCGGCACATTTTCGCTGGAGGACAGCAATGGCGTGATCCAACGCCGGGCCGTGCTCGACGATCTGGCACAAAAACTGCAACATGTCGTTTCGGTGGGCAGCGTCATCGGGGAAGATGTGCGCGTCGATGAAATCCGGGCGGATATGGTCGTAGTCCGCATCGCCGATCGCAGCGTGGAAATCCGCCTGGAATTCAGCGGCTTGGCGTCGTCCGCCGAGGCTTCGGTCGGCGAAACCAATTCAACCGCCGCCATAACGCTTGTCGGCATTTCGACGAATCGCTTCGGCGTCATGGTCGCGGACAATCGCTGGGTCATGCTGCGCAAGCCGTTGATGGATTACTACCAGGAACTTCTGGACCAGCCGCAGCGTCTGCAAAAGGTTTACGATTCCCTCAAGCCGATCTACAACGATGAGAAACGCATCACCGGCTACTCGGTCGGGATCGAGGGCGAAAAGGGCTTTTTCGACGCCATCGGCTTGAAGGCCGGCGACGTGGTTAAAAAAGCCAACTCCATGAACATGAACAATCGCCGGCGCGCCGATTACCTGATCCGCGAATTCGCCAACGACAAACTGAGCGCCGTCGTCCTCGACATTCAACGCAACGGCCAGCCGGCCAAACTGATCTACGAAGTCCGCCCCGGCAATGGCGCGCCGGCAGCGCCCTGATAGGGGTTGAGGGTGGGGGGCTGAAGGTGGAGGGTGGAGGATTGAAGCTCTATAGATTCCGGGTGCTTCTTATCCTGTTGGCCATGTGCATCTGCGCAATCCCATTTCGCACGCAATTGCGCAGGTATGTTGTGGCGGTCATCCAGACCGCAAAGGGCAAAAAGACAATCGCGGACCGTGTTGTCCAGTTTGGCGATCTGGTGCATGCGCGACTGGCCGCGCGCTTCAATCGAATCGGGTTGGCGTATCCACCAGCGAAATTGATGCTCGTCGGCCTCAAGTTCGAACGGACGATGCAGGTGTGGGTCTGCGGAGGTGACGCGGAGTGGAAGCATTTGCTGTAATTTACTGCTTTACTGAATATCAGTAAATATGTATTCTTTTATTTATGAATGCAATACTCGAACTCAATTCACGGGGCACATTGACGATTCCGAAAAGCATGCGGCGTTTGCTTGGCGTCGATCACGGCGGACGGATCATTGCTGAAACCTCGGAGCAGGGGATATTGTTGCGTCCCGGGGTGGCATTTCCGATTGAGATCTACACCGATGCCCGGGTGGCCGATTTTGACGCTGCCGAGGCGGAACTTGGGAAGCACCTGAAACGCCGGGCAAAATGAGGGTGTTTGCCGACGCCAACGTGCTTTTTTCCGCGGCCGATCCGGCGAGCGCCACGCGGATTCTGCTGGAGGCGCTTTTCAGCCATGCAACGGTTGTGATCAACGAGCATGTCTGGGAAGAGGCTCGGCGCAACATCGAACTCAAGCGGCCAAGCCTGGCCAAACACTTTGAGGCACTGAAACCCGGCTTTCAATTCATTACCGCGCAGACGATAGTCGAGGATTCGCAACTGCCTGACAAGGATCAACCTGTTTTGAACGGCGCCGTTGCGTCCGGTTGTTCGCATCTTTGGACAGGTGACAAGCGCCATTTCGGTCATCTGTATGGGAAGATCGTTCAAGGCACGCGGATTGTTCCAGCCACAGCGCTTGCCGATGAATTGATTCGCAAGGGCTGGCTTTAACGGCCTTCATCAAGCCCCTCATGCTTTTCGCCTTTTTCGTCCACAGGCAAGCCTGGCTTGATTATTTGCACCTCAGTATTAGACATAACATATATTATGCGACATTGTTAATAGGTCGGCAACAACTGCCGATAATGAATATCCCAATGGATTCAAGGCCATTTCGAGGATCGATCGCCCGGCGCGAACGACGAATAGTTGCACTCGTGGTTCAACGTCAGTCGCAATGACACGCGCAATTGTTAACGCGTGATTCCGTAGCGGTCGGAGAACGGCCAGTAGATCAGCATGGCTGGCCCTACCAGATTTTGCTGCGGGACCGGGCCCCAGTAACGGCTGTCGGCGCTATTCAGCGTGTTGTCGCCAAAGGCCAGGTATTCTCCCGGGCCGAGACGCGCCACGGAATTCGTCGTCGATAGATAATAGTCGCCGGGTGTCGCCGGCAGCCCATAACCGGTGTACCCTGGCTCACGATGCTGGTTGAACAGAATCCCAGCCGGCCCTTCAGGAACATGCCCGTTAACCACCAAATTCGGGGGTTGGATGGAGATCGATTCGCCCGGCAGCCCAACCATGCGCTTAATATAGTGCGTTTTCTTGTCAGCCAGCGTCGGGATATCGTCCGTGCTGAAGACCATGATCTCGCCGCGCCGTGGCGCCCGGAAGTTCCAGATCAAACGGTTGACGAAAATATGATCGCCGTTAATCTTGACCCCTTCGGCCAGTGTCTGCCCTGGGCTGAGGTTGTCGCCAGGTCGCACCAACAGCGCCAGGTTGCGCGGCACATCATGCCTGACGCCGCCGATCTCGTACACGTAGGATGTGCCATCGGTGACCAGCGGCCCGCGCAATTTCCCGTACGCCTGCGAAACGAACCGCGTGTACCATTCGCCGGTCACCAGCCAGTTGGCCAGCCGCATCGGATAAGCGTCGCGCCAGGCCTGGTAAGGCCGCGGCGAAAAATGAATGCCGTAAAGCGTAGGCTGCATGGAGCCGGTCGGAATTTTGAACGGCTGGGCCACATAGGCGCGAAAGGCCATGGCGATACCCATGGCCACAAGCAGAACCTCGGCATTTTCACGCAACCAGCCGTTGGGTTTGACCGGGGTCAACGCAACCAGCTCCGTGTTGGCCTTTTCGCAGGCATCGTTAAGCGCCTCTTCGTCGCCGTTGCGAATGGCGTCGGTCAGCGAACCTTCGATGTCGCGCAAGCGGGCGACCTCCGCAGGCGGCAGAAGATCCTCGCGCAGGCGGCGCAGTCCGCGGGTGTGATGCAGCATCCCGATGGCGTTTTTGCGAAGTTTGCGGCGTTTAAAAAATCCCATGGCGATCACCCCGTGGATTTCAAGACCGTGACGAAGGCTTCCTGCGGCACATTCACGGTGCCGATCTGCTTCATGCGTTTTTTGCCTTCTTTTTGCTTGTCGAGCAGTTTGTGCTTGCGAGAAATGTCGCCGCCGTAACACTTGGCGGTCACGTCCTTGCGCATCGCGCGTATCGTTTCGCGGGCGATGATGGTCTTGTTGATCGCGGCCTGGACAGGAATGGAGAACATGTGCGCCGGGATCACCTCGCTCAGCGCCTTGCAGAGTTGCCGCCCCTTCTCCACCGCCTTCGTACGGTGGATGATGCAGGAGAAGGCGTCCACAATTTCGCCGTTGAGCAGGATGTCCATCTTGACCAGGTCCGCGGGCGCATACGCGGTATACTCATAATCCATCGAGCCGTAGCCGCGGGTCACGCTCTTCAACGAATCGTGAAAATCGATCAGGATTTCGTTGAGCGGCATCGTGCAGGTCAGCATCACGCGCCGGGCATCGAGCGAGTCGGTCTTATCCACCGTGCCGCGCCGGTCCATGACGAGTTTCATGCAGTCGCCGATCTGCGTGTTGAGGCAGATCACGAAGGCGCGGATGATCGGCTCTTCGATGCGGTCGATCCGCGACAGGTCCGGCAGGTGGACCGGATTATCCACCGTGGTGGAAGTGCCGTCCTTGAGATGGATCTTGTAAACAACCGCCGGATAGGTGCTGATGATGTCAACGTCGAATTCGCGGCGCAGACGCTCCTGGACGATTTCAAGGTGCAGCAGGCCGAGAAATCCGCAGCGAAACCCAAAGCCCAGCGCCACCGAAGATTCTGGCTGATAGGTGAAGGCGCTGTCGTTGAGGCTCAATTTGTCGAGACTGGCCTTGAGCTTTTCGTAGTCGTCGGTGCTGAGCGGGTAAATCCCGCTGAAAACCATCGGATGCACTTCGCGAAACCCGGGCAGCATCTCGGTTGCGGGATGCTGGGCATGGGTCAAGGTATCGCCGATCCGTATATCCTTCGGTGTTTTGATGGTGCCGATAAAGTAACCGACTTCGCCCGGCGTGAGGGTCGCACAGGGGGTTTGCTTGGGCTTGAAGATGCCCACTTCCTTGACCTCGGTCTCGATGTCCGTGCCTAGAAAACGCACGCGATCGCCGACCTTGAGGCTGCCGTCCACGACGCGGATGTACGTGATTACTCCGCGAAAGGCATCGAACACCGAATTGAACACCAATGCGCGCAGGGTGCCCGTTTCGTCGGTTTTTGGCGGCGGAAGTCGTGTGACGATTGCCTCCAGTAATTCCGGCACTCCCAGCCCCGTCTTGGCGCTGATCGGCATCGCGCCGCTGGCGTCAATAGTCAGGATTTCCTCGATCTGCTGACGGACAGTGGGAATATCGGCGCTGGGCAGATCCACCTTGTTGATGACTGGAATAATTTCGAGGTTGTGTTCCATGGCGAGATAGGTGTTGGCCACCGTCTGCGCCTCGACGCCCTGCGCCGCGTCCACCACGAGCACCGCCCCTTCGCAGGCCGCCATGCTGCGCGAGACCTCGTAGGTGAAGTCCACATGGCCCGGTGTGTCGATCAGATTGAGCGTGTACTCGCGCCCGTCCTTGGCGCGGTAAAGCATGGCCACGGGATGGGATCGGATGGTGATCCCGCGCTCGCGCTCCAGGTCCATGTCGTCGAGCACCTGATCCCTGAAGCCCCGCGTTTCGATCGTATGCGTGAGCAGCAGCATGCGATCGGCCAGCGTGGATTTGCCGTGATCGATATGGGCGATGATGCAGAAATTGCGGATGTTCGAGATGTCGCGCATTGGCAGGTTGGTCCCGTCACACGTTCGAAGTTTGCCAGGCCGCTTCGCAGACGTGCCGCATGGCCCGCACGGCCGCGGCCATGTCGGATTTTCCGAAAAGAGAAGTTCCAGCAATCAGCAGGTTGGCGCCGGCGCGGGCGGCCGCGGCCGCCGTTTCGATGGTAATGCCGCCGTCCACCGAAAGGTCAACCGCCCGGTCGGAGGCGCTGATGGCCGCCCGCGCGGCGGCAATTTTCGGCAGTACCTCGGCGATAAAAGACTGTCCCCCGTATCCTGGATGCACGGTCATGCAAAGAACTTCGTCGACCTCTTCCAGCAGCCCGTCCATCGCAGTCAGCGGGGTTTCCGGGTTGAGCGTGATGCCTGCCCTGGCCCCCCACCCCCGGATGCGCCGCAGGAGCGCCCGGCGGTCGCCCGCAATCTCGGCATGAATCAACAGCGTATGGGCGCCGGCCTTGATGAAGCGTTCGGCATAGTTTTCGGGATTATCCATCATCAAATGCACATTCATCGGCAGCGTGACTTCGGCATGGGCCATGCTGACCACCGTCGGGCCGAAGCTCAGGTTGGGCACGAAATGGGCATCCATGATGTCCACGTGCAGTGCATCCGCCCCGGCGGTCCCGGCGCGGCGGACTTCGTCGGCCAGCCGTCCCACATCGGCCGCCAGCAACGACGGCAATATTTGTATCTTCGTTTGTTTCATTTAAAAACGGTAACTGCTCAGGTAGGCATCACTCAATGCCGCCTGCATGACGGATGGTTTACGCCCTTCCCGCGAGGGCTGCAAGGCTAAAAATAAAATTATTTTTTGCTGGACTCGGACGGCGGGATGCCGTAATCTGTAATCCATG
>CAIYGI010000083.1 GCA_903925685.1 uncultured bacterium | reverse complement strand
CATGGATTACAGATTACGGCATCCCGCCGTCCGAGTCCAGCAAAAAATAATTTTATTTTTAGCCTTGCAGCCCTCGCGGGAAGGGCGTAAACCATCCGTCATGCAGGCGGCATTGAGTGATGCCTACCTGAGCAGTTACCTATTTATTACACTGAACACAGTCCCGCGGCGTGACAATCCGCAGGCGATGGCGTACATTGAGCCCCGGAGGCTCATGCAATGGACAGCCATAAATTCTTCGTCACGACGCCGATTTATTACGTCAACGACCGCCCGCATATCGGGCACGCCTACACGACCATCCTGGCGGACGTGCTGGCGCGCTACTACCGGCTGCTCGGCGGCCCGACCCGCTTTCTGACCGGCACCGACGAACACGGGCAGAAGGTCCAGCAGGCCGCGACGCGCGAAGGGCTGACGCCCAAGGAACAGGCCGACCGCACTGTCGTGCGCTTCCAGGAACTGTGGAAGAAGCTGGAGATCACCAACGACGACTTCATTCGCACGACCGAGCCGCGCCACACCACCGTGGTGAAGAAAATTCTTCAGGACCTCTACGCGCGCGGCGAGATTTACCGCGCCGATTACGACGGCTGGTACTGCGTGCCCTGCGAACGGTTTTTCACCGAAAAGGATATCGAAGGCCAGTCCTGCCCCGATTGTCATCGTCCGGTGGAACGTATTCAGGAGGCCAATTACTTTTTCCGCATGAGCCGCCATCAAGAGTGGCTGATTCAGTACATTCAGGAACATCCGGCCTTCATTCAGCCCGAGGCGCGCCGCAACGAAACGCTGGGCTTCCTGCGCCGGCCGCTGACCGACCTCTGCATTTCGCGGCCCAAGCGCCGCCTGAACTGGGGCATCGAACTGCCCTTCGATCCCGACTACGTCTGCTACGTCTGGTTCGACGCGCTGGTGAACTACATCAGCGCCGTGGGTTACCTGGCGGACGACGCGGCCTTCGCGCGCTGGTGGCCGGCCTCGCTGCAACTGATCGGCAAGGACATCCTGACCACGCATACCGTTTACTGGCCGACGATGCTGCACGCCATGGGCCTGCCGTTGCCCGAGACCGTTTTCGCGCACGGCTGGTGGCTGGTCGGCGAGAACAAGATGAGCAAGACCGACGGCAATGTGGTCAATCCAATGGAAATTGCCGAACGCTATGGCGTGGACGCCTTCCGCTACTTCCTGATGGCCGAGATGGTGCTGGGGCAGGATGCGGGATTCACCGAGGAGGCCTTTGTCCGTCGCTACAACACGGACCTGGCCAACGACCTGGGCAACGTACTGAGCCGCGTGTTGCATCTGATCGGCGCCTCCTGCGGCGGAAAACTGCCGGCCGCCGGCGTGCTGGGTCCGGAGGAGATGCGCCTGCGCGACACGACCCTGGCCGCGGCCGAAACGATGCGCGGCGCCATCGCCGGCATGCGCCTCGATCTGGGTTTGGCGGCGGTGGGCGGCGTGCTGCGCGAAGCCAATCGCTATATCGACGGACGCAAGCCCTGGGCGCTGGCCAAGGCCGGCGGCGACATGGCGGCGCTTGGCACGGTGCTCTACACGGCCGCCGAGACGCTGCGCATTGTGAGCGCGCTGCTCTATCCCGTGATGCCGGGCAAGATGGCCGAACTGCGCACCGCCTTGGGGATGGCGCACATCGCGCCCGATATGGACGGCCTGAAAGAGTGGGGGCTGTTGGCGCCGGGCGCCGCGATGGGCGCCGTGCAGGCGCTTTTCCCGCGTATTCGCAGCGCGCCTGTCGTAGCGGGCACGGCGCCGGATGCGTCAGCCCAGGCCGCGCCGGCGGCGACACCGGTTACCGCCGCGGTAGCTACGGCGGCGAATGCGCCGTCTCAAGCCACGGGGACATCGACCCCTGTTCTGAAAAAGGAAGCAGCCCCGGCGCCGGTGGGCATCGTATCCATCGAGTATGCCGACTTCATCAAGGTGCAACTGCGCACGGCGCGCATTTTGACTGCCGAAAAAGTGCCGGCGGCGGACAAGCTATTGCGGCTGACGGTGGACATCGGCGGCGCGACCCTGCAAATCGTGGCCGGCATCTCGCAGCACTACGCCCCCGAGACGCTGATCGGCAAGACCGTCGTGGTGGTGGTCAACCTCAAGCCGGCCAAAATCCGCGGTCTCGAATCGCAAGGCATGCTGCTCGCCGCCACAAGCGGCGGCACCATGCGCATCGTGACCGTGGACGGCGACCTGCCCCCCGGCGCGGTGGTGAAGTAAGGCGAGCGCGGCCGGTGGAAGGTGGATGGTGGAAGGTGGAGGGTGGAAGGCGGCACCTACATCTTGAGATCGCAGGATCAAGGATTCCATCGACCGTAATGGTGGCCTGTCATTCCGCTGAACAAGCCGGCGGCAACGCTTGGCAATCCCGCACGCCGTTCAACGTTCGATGTTGACTGTTCGAAGTTCGCCTGCCACCTACCAACGACCACCCTCCACCCTCCACCTTCCACCCTCCACCTTCCACCCTCCACCTTCTTCCTGCCCACAAAAAAACCGTACAATTTCCCTCGATATTATTTGACCGATGGTGGGGCGAAGTGTTGAATAGTGTCACGAAGTGTAGTACGGGGGTTTAATAGAGTGACAGATCAAGGTCAAGCGATTGCGGGTGGAGGGATGGCGCAAGGCATCTTCGCCAGTGTGTTCACGCATATGTTGGACCCCAAGCGGCGGCTCACGATCCCGTCGGAGTGGCGGGATTGCGTGGGTCAGCCGAACAGTGTCTATGTTTTGCGGGGATTAGGCGAGCCCTATCTGACGGTTTATCCGGCGCGCGAGATGATTCTCAAGCTGGACAAACTGCGCCAGCAGTCGATCGCCGATCCGCGGGTGCGGGCGCTGGCGCGGGCCTTGGGTTCGCAGTCGCAGATGGCGACCTGGGATACGCAGGGGCGCATCCGGGTCAACGATGAGTTGCTGGCTTACGCGAAGATCGAAGGCGAGGTCAAGTTGGTGGGGGCGCTGCAATATTTTGAATTGTGGAGTCCGGCGTTGTGGACCGCGGCCGAGCGGCGCAGCGATGTCGATATCGCGGACGTCGCGCAGCACATCGGGTTGTAACGCCGGCTCTGGCGATGGTGACGAGTATGCAAACGGGAAAATTCATGGAAGTGAATCAGGCACTGTCGGGCGGCGTTTTGCGGCAGCGATGGCTGCGCTGGCTGTGGTTTGGCTGGCGTCCGCGCGGCTCCGCGGGGTACCAGTACGTGGGACACGCGGGTCTGCGTTTGAGCGGCACCTTTCTCGACCGCGGGCCGGGCCATGCGATTCGTTTGCGCGACCATGCACCAGTCCGTTCTAGCCGCTGAAGTCGTGGCCGGGCTGGCCCCTCGTCCGGGCGGTGTCTTTGCCGACGGGACGGCCGGGAGTGGCGGGCACGCGGCGCTGCTGGCGGAGCGGATCGGTCCGGCGGGCCGGTTGCTGGTGATTGACCGCGACGTGGAGGCGCTGGGACGGGCGCGCGAGCGGTTGCGGCCGTACGGGGCCGTGTGCGTGTTTGTGCACGGCAACTACGGCGATCTGGCCGCGCACACGGCGGCCAACGGGTTTGAGGCCTTGGATGGCGTATTGCTGGACTTGGGGGTGTCCTCGGATCAACTGGACACGCCGGAACGGGGGTTCAGTTTCCGCGCCGACGGTCCGCTGGATATGCGCATGGATGCGAGCGGCGGACCGACGGCGGCGGAACTGGTGAACCGCGCGCCGGAGCAGGAACTGGCGGAGTGGTTTGCGCTTTACGGCGAGGAACCGGCGGCGCGGCGGGTCGCCCGCGCGATCGTCGCTGCCCGCACGGCGGCGCCGTTGACGCGGACGGCGGATCTGGCGGCCGTGGTGGCGCGCGCCAAAGGCGGGCGGCGCGGACGGATCGATCCGGCCACGCAGGTGTTTCAAGCCCTGCGGATTGTGGTGAATGGCGAACTTGACGCCCTCGATCGGGGACTGGAGGCGGCCTTGACACTGTTGCGGCCGGGCGGCCGGCTGGCGGTGATCAGCTTCCACAGTCTGGAAGACCGGCGGGTCAAAGTCTGCTTCCGGCGCCATCTGGGGCGATGGGAGGCGTTGGAAGCGGGCGGCGAAAGTTGGATCGGCGAAAAGCCTGGTGTGACGTTATTGACGCGGAAGCCCGTGATGGCGGGCGCGACCGAGGTGGCGGATAACCCGCGCGCACGGTCCGCCAAGCTGCGCGTGGCGGTGCGCAAGGAGTGAAAAGTATGGCACGCAACCGTCGACATGTCGAATCGCGCGCGGGCTCGGTGCCCGCCTCGGTGGCGGCGCTTATCGTAGCTCTCGGCGCGGTGGGGCTGGGCTATGTCGGGATCGAGACCAAGTGCGACACGCTGGGCCGTGAAATCAAGCGGTTCGAGGCGGAACGCACGCGCTTGCGGGAGGATCTGAGCCGGAACCGCGGCGAGTGGGCGCGGCTTTCCGCCACGGGCAGCGTGGAGGCGGCGCTGAAAACGCACGGCCTCGTGATGAGCTGGCCGGCGGCCGACCAGGTGGTGCGTTTGGGCGGTGAACCGCGCGGCGCGCTCGCGTCGCGCGCGCCGCGCCCGGTCGAGACCCCGTCGTCCCACCTGCGGACGGGTGTGGTCATGGCCCATGACTGAAACTGGCAGGCGCGTTCGGCTGCTGCTTGTCGCGGCCGCCCTGGGTCTGGCTCTGACCGGACTCGTCGTCCAGCTTGTTCACCTGCATCTCTGGGGTGAACCGGAGCGGCGCGAGAATGTCGTCCAGGACCGGATTCTCCACGAACCGATCCGCGTCCACCGCGGCATGATCGTGGACAACAGCACGCCCAACACGATCGTGGCCATTGACTGGCCTTGCGTGGATGTGTGCGCCGACCCCAAATTGATCCAGCTCACCAACCGCGTGCCGGCGGTGGCCCGTGAACTGGCGCGGGTTCTGCCGGATGTGGACGTGGTTGCGCTGGAAAAGCGGCTGCGGCTTCCCGACCGCCGTTTCGAACGCGTGGCCCAGCAGGTGACGACGAATGTGGCAGCGCAACTGGCGTCGTTAAAACTGCCCGGCGTCTTCACAACCCCGGTCGTCGTGCGCCGCTATCCGCAGGGCGCGACGCTCTGCCATGTGCTCGGTTACGTCAATGCCGAGGGCGTCGGCAGCGCCGGACTGGAACAGTCGCTGGAAAGCCTGCTGCGCGGCAAACCCGGGGAGATCGTCGGCTTTCGCGATGGACGCCGGCACGAACTGACCGACCGCCGCATCGCCGAAACGGCGGCCACCAACGGCGCCAACGTAGCTCTGACGATAGACCAGCAGGTGCAGTTCATGGTCGAGCGCGCGCTCGACACGGTCATGGAACGGCATCATCCCGACTCCGCCTGGGCCATCGTCGAGCGGGTTAACACCGGCGAAATCCTGGCCATGGCCTGCCGTCCCAACTACGATCCCAACAACTTCCGGGGCAGCACCGACCTGCAGCGCATGAACCGCACCATCGCCAACATCTACGAGCCCGGTTCGACCTTCAAAGTCGCGACCATCGCGTCGGCGCTCGACCAGGGTGTAGTGACGCCGGAAACGCGGATCGATTGCGAAAACGGCCGCTGGTGGCACCAGGGCAAAGTCCTGCGCGATACGCACTCCTACGGAGTGATGAGCGTGGCCGACGTGCTGCAGAAATCCAGCAACATCGGCGCGGCCAAGATCGCCGTCACCCTCGGCAGTACGCAACTGGCGGCCTATTTGAAGGCCTTTCGATTCGGGCATCGTCTGGGTATCGACCTGCCCGGCGAGGAGGGCGGCATCGTTCATCCGCTGGCCGAATGGAGTTCAATCAGTTCCAGCCGCATTGCCATGGGCCAGGGGGTGGCGGTCACCTCGCTGCAGATGCTCGGATTGCTCTGCTGCATCGCGAACGGCGGCGTTTACATGAAACCCTACGTCGTCCGCAACGTCACCGCGGATGACGGTAAAATGCTGCGCGAGAACCATCCCACGGTGCTTGGGAATCCGATTAAACCGTCCACGGCGGCCATGATGCTTAAAATGCTGGTCCGCGTGACCGAGCCGGGCGGGACCGGTCTGCGGGCGGCGGTGCCGGGCTATCGTGTCGCCGGCAAAACCGGCACCGGGCAGAAGATGGTCGGCGGGAGCTATTCGGAAACCGACTACATGGCCTCCTTTGTGGGCTTCCTGCCGGCGGACAAGCCGGAAATCGGGCTGATCGTGGTGGTGGACAATCCGCAACCCATGCATACGGGCGGCATGGTCGCCGGCCCGGCTTTTTCCGAAATCGCCGAACAGGCCATGCGCTATCTCGATGTGCCGAAGTCGCCGCCGCCGGTGGTCATGGCAGGGCAGCCTTGAGAGACTCACGATGAAACTTGAAGTTATCTTACGCGCGCTGACCGGGGTGGTCGCGGTCAAGGGTTCGCTCGGCGCCGAGATTACCGGCATAGCCTACGATTCCCGGCATGTGCGCCGCGGCTATCTTTTCGCCGCCATGCCCGGCGCCCGCGACGATGGCTGGGCCTATGTCGCCGATGCCGTCGAGCGCGGCGCGGCCGCCATCCTTTCGACGCATCCGGCCTGCCCCTGGCACGAACTGACCTGCATCCATGTGCGCGACGTGCGCCAGGCGCTGGCCGAGGCCGCCGCCGCCTTTCACCACTTCCCCGCCGCCAGGCTGCGCGTGCTGGGCATCACCGGCACCAATGGCAAGACCACCTCGGCATTTCTGCTGCGCCGCATTCTCGACGATGCCGGCTGGGCGCCGGGACTGATCGGCACCGTGCAGTACGAAATCGGCGAACGGGTGATTCCAGCGCAACGCACCACGCCGGAATCGGCGGACCTTCAGGCGCTCTTCGACCAGATGCTACAGGCTGGTTGCCGCAGCGTGGTTATGGAAGCGTCGTCGCACGCCCTCGATCAGGGTCGCGTGCGGGGCATCGAGTTCGATGCCGCGCTCTTCACCAATCTGACGCGCGATCATCTGGACTATCATTCCAGCATGGAGTCCTACTTCGACGCCAAGCGCCGCCTCTTTACGGAACTCGGGCGCGGCGCCCGTCAGGCCGTGGCCGTGATCAACCTGGACGATCCCTACGGCGCGCGCCTGGCCGCGCTGCCGCTGGCCGCGCCGGTCGTCACCTACGGCATCGCCGATCCCGCGGCGCAGGTGCGCGCGGTGGAGATTGCACTGGAACCCTCCTGCAGCCATTTCACGATCGCAACCACCGCCGGCCGCTTCCCGATCGCCTTGCGCCTGCTGGGCCGCTTCAACGTGCATAACGCGCTCGGCGCCTTCGCCACGGCAACCGCGCTCGGGATTGCGCCGGAAGTTGTCGCGCGGGCGCTGGGCGCCGTGGCGGCCGTGCCGGGCCGCATGGAGCCGATTTCCAACCGGCGCGGTCTGAACATTTTCGTGGACTACGCGCACACCGACGACGCCTTGAACAAGGCGTTGACGACCTTGAACGAATTGCGCGGCGGTCATCCCGGACGCATGATCGTTGTCTTCGGCTGCGGCGGCAATCGCGACACCGTCAAGCGCGTCCTGATGGGCGCCGTGGCCCGGCAATTGGCCGACCACGTCGTGCTGACGTCGGACAATCCACGCAAGGACGATCCGCTGGAGATCATTGCGGCGATTCGCGCCGGTTATGGCGACGGGGGATCGTGCGAAATCGAGCCCGACCGCGCCAAGGCCATCCGTCGCGCATTGGCGCTGGCGCGCGCCGGCGACTGCGTGTTGATCGCCGGCAAGGGACACGAAACGACACAAGAATTCGCGAACACGATCGTTCCCTTCGACGACCGCGAAGAAGCGCGCCGCGCGCTCCGGGAACTGGGGTGATGCCATGCCGTTATGGACCCCGGAAATTCTGGCCGCCTGGAGCGGCGGCATGTGGCGCCAGGCGCCGCCCGCGCGCCAACTGAACGGGGTCGCCCACGACACCCGCGCCATCCAGCCGGGCGCCTTGTTTGTCGCTTTGCGCGGCACACGCACCGATGGGCATGCTTTTCTTGGCCAGGCCTTTGCGCTGGGCGCCGCCGGCGCTCTGGTCGCGCGCGATGCCCGGTTGCCTGAAACTTTACCCGGTCCGTTGCTGGTGGTGGACAGTCCGCTCGCCGCGCTGGGCCGCATCGCCGCCGGCCACCGGCTGACGCTGACCGGCACCGTGGTGACCGGCGTCACCGGCAGCGTCGGCAAGACCACCGTCAAGGAACTGCTCGCCGCCATGCTCGCCTCGGCCGGTCCCACCGCCCGCAGTCGCGGCAACTGGAACAACGACCTCGGCCTGCCGCTCAGTCTGCTGGCCGTGGAATCCACCGATCGCGCCGCCGTGCTGGAGGTGGGCATCAGTCATCCCGGCGAGATGGCCCCGCTGGCCGCGCTGCTGCGTCCCGACTGGGCCGTGATTTCGACCATCGCCCCGGTGCACATCGAGTTCTTTAAAAACGTGGAGGTGATTGCCCGCGAGAAGGCGGCGCTGTTTGAAACGCTTAGCGGACGCGGCGCGGCGATTCTCGATATCGATGGCGAGTGGGCCGCCACGCTGGCCCGCTGTGCGAGCGAGCGCGTGGTGACAATTTCCCGCCGTGATCGGACGGCCCATTATGTGGGCGCGCCGCCTGCGCGGCCCGGCGAACCGGCCAGCGTCTGCGAAACTTCCAGCGGCGAACGCTTCGCGTTCCATGCGCCGCTGCCCGGCGATCATCATGTGACCAATGCCCTGTTGGCGATTGCCGCGGCCCGCGGACAGGGCCTGGCGTGGCCGCAAATCGAAGCCGGCCTGGCGGCTTTTGTGGCGCCGCACATGCGCTGGGAGCAACTCGATGTGGGCGGCGTGACGGTGATCAACGACGCCTACAACGCCAATCCGCTCAGCATGGGAGCCGCCCTGCGCACCTTCGCCGAAACACCCGTGGCGGGCGGCCGCTGGCTGGTGCTGGGCGACATGCTGGAACTTGGCGCGCAGGGGAATGCCATGCACGAAGAGATTGGACGCCAGGCCGCGGCGGGGCCGTGGGCCGGCCTGATTGCGCTGGGTCCGCTGGCCGCGCGGCTGGCCGCCGGCGCCCGCGCCGCCGGCGCGCGCTTCCCTGTGCTGGAGTGTGCCAGCCACGCCGCCGCCGCCCAAGCGCTCGCCGGTCGCGTCCGGCCGGGCGACGCGGTCTTGCTAAAAGCCTCCCGCGGCATGAAACTGGAGGAAGTGCTGGTTGCATTCAGGATAGCGAAGAGTGAACAGTGAACAGTAGGCAGTAAGCAGTAGGCAATACGCAGTGCAGACTGAACAGTAATCAGTGGAGCGCGGCTACGAATTCGCAACACACGAACAAGAAAGTTTCATGCTTCTGCTTTTGATTGCACTCATTACTACTCACCACTCACCATTAACCACTCACCATTAACCACTAACCCATGTTCTACTACCTGCACACCCTGAGCGAAACGACCCCCTGGTTGCGGCTCTTTCGCTACATCACTTTTCGCGCGGCGCTGGGCGCGGCCACGGCGTTCCTGATCTGCCTGCTGCTCGCGCCGTTCGTGATCCGCACGCTGCGACGGCTCAAGGTCGGACAGGTCGTGCGCGCCGACGCGACCGGCGCCCCCGCGCCGGCGCATTCCGGGAAGCAGGGCACGCCTACGATGGGCGGCATCCTGATCGTCTTCTCGGTGGTGGTCTCGACACTGCTCTGGAGCGTGCCGTCGAATATTTTCATAGCGCTGACGCTGACAACCATGGCGGTGATGGGCATGATCGGCTTTTTCGACGATCGCGCCAAACTGCTTGGCCATAACTCGCGCGGCGTGCGGGCGCGGACGAAGTTCTGGATCGAAGTCGCCTGGGGGCTGGTTGTGACCGCCGTGCTGCTGTTGCACCCCGCGACCAGCGTACACGCCCGCGAGTTGATGGTGCCTTTCTGCAAGTCGCCGGTGGTGGCCGATATGGGCATCGTACTGACGGGCTTGTTCGTGACGTTGATCCTGGTCGGCGCCACCAATGCGGTGAATCTGACCGACGGGCTGGACGGCCTGGCGATCGGCTGCACCGGATCGGTCGCGACCACCTACCTGATCATGGCCTATGTGGCGGGCAACCTGACGCTTTCCAAATACCTGCTCGTGCCCTATGTGCCGGGCAGCGGCGAACTGGTGGTGTTCTGCGCCTGTCTGCTCGGCGGCAGCCTGGGCTTTCTCTGGTACAACTGTCATCCCGCGCAGGTGTTCATGGGCGACACCGGCAGTCTGGCCTTGGGCGGCGCGATCGCGATGGTGGCGATCCTGATCAAGCAGGAACTGGTGCTCGTGCTGGTGGGCGGCGTGTTCGTGATGGAGGCGCTGAGCGTGATTTTGCAGGTGGCCTCCTTCAAGCTGCGCGGCAAACGCATTTTCGCCATGGCGCCGATTCATCACCACTTCGAGTTGCGCAAATGGAGCGAGACCCAGGTGACGATCCGCTTCTGGATTCTCTCGATCCTCTGCGCCCTGCTCGGCCTGGCCACGCTAAAGATTCGCTGAGCAATCCCCGGCCGCCTCTCGACAGATTCGGGCGGGTCTGATATTTTCAAAAGAATGGATTTGTACAAGGGTATGGCCTGGGCGGTTCTGCGCCCAGCCTGAGGGCATGGCGAAGCAGGAGCGGACGGATGAGAATATGAGCGACGGGACGGATGTTTTTCAGGAACGCAACGGACAGTTGTACGCCGAGGAAGTTCAGGTTCAGGAGTTGGCGGCGCGCTACGGGACGCCGCTCTACGTATACAGTCGCGGGTATATGCAATCGCGCTACCGGGCGCTGGCCGGGGCGCTGGCCCCGGCGCAGCCCCTGATCTGCTATTCGGCCAAGGCCAATACCAATCGCGCCGTCTTGCGCACTTTTCTCGAAGAGGGGGCCGGTTTGGATGTTGTCTCCGGCGGCGAACTGTTCCGGGCCATCCGGGCCGGCGCCGACCCGGAAAAGATCGTCTTCGCGGGCGTCGGCAAGACGCAGGAGGAGATCGAGTCCGCGCTGCACGAGGGCATTCTCTTCTTCACCGTCGAGTCCGAGCCCGAGGCGCGGCGGATTTCCGACTGCGCCGTGCGCATTGGGCGGACAGGCCGGATCGCCTTCCGGATCAATCCGGACGTGGATCCCCACACCCACACCTATATCAGCACCGGCAAGCGCGAGAACAAGTTCGGCCTGGATTTGGAACGCGCCGAGCATGCCTACGCAATGGCGGCCGCGTTGCCGAACCTTGAAATCGTCGGTCTGCATCTGCATATCGGCTCGCAGTTGCTCGACGCCAGGCCTTACGGCGAGGCGCTCGACAAGGTGGCGGCGCTTTGCGGAAGGTTGCAGGCGCGCTACCAGACCTTCCGCTATCTGGACATCGGCGGTGGACTGGGAATCGCCTACCGACCGGGGGAGACGGCGCTGGCGCCCGAAGCCTTTGCGTCCGTGGTCTTGCCGCGGGTGGCGCGCCTGGGACTCAAACTGGTGGTCGAGCCCGGGCGCAGCCTGGTTGGCAACGGCGGCATACTGGTTTGCCGTGTTCAGTACGTCAAGGCCAGTTACGACAAGCAATTCGTGATTGTGGACGCCGCCATGAACGACCTGATCCGTCCCTCGCTTTATCACGCCCATCACGAGGTGCGCGCGGTGCGCGCCGCATCCGGCATGCTGCATGGCGACCTGGTCGGACCGATCTGCGAGTCGGGCGATTTCCTGGCGCAGGACCGCGACCTGCCGGACGTGGGCGAGGGCGGACTGCTGGCGGTCATGAGCGCGGGGGCCTACGGCTACGCCATGTCCTCCAATTACAACAGCCGCCGCCGTCCGGCCGAGGTGCTGGTGGACGGCGCCAGCCATGTGCTGGTGCGCCGGCGCGAGACTTGGGAAGACGTTGTGCGGTACGAATCGGATGGCAGCGATAGCGGTCAGGGGGTGGAGCATGTTTAAGGGAGCATATACGGCCATCGTCACGCCGTTCGGGCGGGACGGCGGAGTGGATTACGAACGGCTGCGCGAACTGCTCGAGCGGCAGATCGCCGCCGGGATTGACGGCGTCGTGCCGGTCGGGACGACCGGCGAATCGCCGACGCTCGATGTGGCCGAGCACGAGAAGGTGATCGCCACAACGGTCGATGTCTGCCGCGGCCGCATACCGGTCATTGCCGGCACGGGCGCCAACTCGACCAGCGAGGCGATCGAACTCACCAGGCACGCCATGGCGGTCGGCGCCGATGCCACGCTGCAGGTGACGCCGTACTACAACAAGCCCAACCAGGAGGGGCTGTACCGCCATTTCAGCGCCGTGGCCGATCTGGGCCTGCCGGTGGTGCTCTATAACATTCCCGGCCGGACGGGCCGTGAAATCGAGGTTGCGACAGTGGCGCGCCTGGCCAGGCATCCGAAGATCGTGGCCATCAAGGAGGCCGCGGGATCGGTGACGCGCGTCAGCCAGATTCTCGATGCTTGCACGATGACCGTGTTGTGCGGTGACGACGGGCTGACGCTGCCCATGATGGCCGTCGGGGCCTCCGGTGTGGTGAGCGTCGCCTCCAACATCGTTCCAGGCCCGGTGGCGGAGATGGTGCATGCCGCGCTGGCTGGCCGTTGGTCCGAGGCGCAGTCCTTGCACCGGCATTGGAACCGCCTTTTTGAAGATCTCTTTATCGACACCAATCCGATCCCGATCAAGGCCGCGCTGGCGATGGCGGGCCAGATCGAGGAGGTCTACCGTCTGCCGCTCTGCGAGATGAGCGCCGCCCTGCGCCAAAAACTCGCCGCAACGCTCAAGGCGCTGGGCTTGATAGGATCAGGTGGATAGGCTGAAGGCTGTTAGACTGACAGTCTTCAGCCTAAACAACCTAAGCATCTCCTTCGTGGTGCGGGCGTTGCGGCGGCGCTATGCCGTCGAGCCCAGTCCGGTGGCGGATTTTCAGCGGATGCGCACACGCGATCCCTTTCGCGTGCTGGTGGCGACGATCCTCAGCGCCCGCACCAAGGACGCGACCACTTCCGCTGTTTGCGCGCGTTTGTTCGAAAAGGTGCGTACGCTGGAGGCCCTGCGCGCCGTGCCGGTCGCCGCCTTGGAGCGGTTGATTTATCCCGTCGGCTTCTATCGCACCAAGGCCCGCCATCTGCATGCGCTGCCGGAAGTGGTGGCGCGGGAATTTGCAGGGCGCATACCGCAAACGATCGAGGAACTCGTGAGGTTGCCGGGCGTGGGCCGCAAGACGGCCAACCTGGTGGTGACCGACGCCTTTGGCGGCGAAGGACTCTGCGTGGATGTGCATGTGCATCGCATTTCCAACCGCCTGGGCTTGATCAGGACCAGGACCCCGGCCGAGAGCGAACGCGCCCTGCGCGCGCTGCTTCCCAAACGCTATTGGGCGGAGTGGAATCCGCTGCTGGTCGCTTTCGGACAAACCATCTGCCATCCGCGCTTTCCGGCCTGCGGCCGCTGCCCGCTCGCCAGCCGCTGCGCGTGGCGGGCGCATGTCGTTGTGAATGACAGGCCATCGTCAAACAAACATCATTTCGCGATTGCGTCCGCCCGCTGCGGCTTCTGGATGGGTGTGGCCATCATGGCCTGTCAGCCGATGGAAGCCCGTTGCGCGGAAGAACATTTGCCGGATGGCAACGCCGTCGCGGGGCCGATGAACACGCCTTCGTTGGCGGTCGGGAATATCTTTCGGCCCGTTGGCAATGTTACCATCCCGTCCTACGCTCCCGAAGGAAGCTGGGTTTTGCTGTCGTCGCTCTCCTGGGCGAACACCTGGAATTATCAAAAAGACCGATTCATCATCGACGGAGAATGGCTGCAGCTGTCGGCGCGGGTGTCCTACATGGCGACCGAGGATCTTGAAATCGGCGGCCATGTGCCTTTTCTCGCGCGGATGGGAGGCTTTACGGATAGATTCATCGAAGGCTTCCACAATACCTTCGACCTCGGCAATAGTCGCCGCGAGGGCTTTCCACACAATCAGAGCATCGTGGATCTTCGCAACCCCGCGGGTGAACATACCCGCTGGGAGGGCGACCGATGGGGCTTGTCGGATGTATCGCTGTTCGCGTCGTGGACGGTGACGCAAGGGGCCCGCTTCCTTCCGTGCATCGTCCTGGGGAGCGCGGTCACGCTTCCGACGGGAGACGCGGACCAGCTGCTCGGTTCGGGCGAACCCGGTTTTGGCGTCTCGGCCCTCCTGACAAAGCGCATCGAAAAAACCGGCTGCCTGGTGTTTTTTGGAACCAGCGCATCGTATTCGGAGCATAACGAATTGACCGGCATCGATACACGAAAGACGCAATTCGGGCTGCTGGGCGGAATCGCGTATGAATTGAACAAACGGGTGTCCATCGTCGTCCAAAATCTCAGGACGTCCCCGATTGCCTGGGACTACGATGAGTTTTCCAAACCTACGAACGAACTGAACATGGGAATCAGGGTCCGCGATATTTTTCATGGCGTCTGGGAAATCAGCATTCAGGAGAACCTGATCTATTTCAACAACAGCGCCGATGTGGGCTTGCACATGGGATATGGTTGCCTCCTGTGATTCACGTCGCGGCGGCGCCCAACGCCACTTCCAGTTATGCCTTTATTGGATGCTGAATTTGCCGCTTGAGGTCATCGCTCAGAACGTCCCAAAGGCGTGGATGAGCCTCCACGAGGCGTGCGATATCCGCAAGGTCCTTGATCCTTTTGCTTTGTCTTCGAGCAGGCTCGGACCATGCTTTAATCTTGCCTCCGAGCGTGTCCTCCAGCGACGCAACTCGCAGCAGAATACCATGCACATCCGCGGGAACGGCACGGGCAGGGTAATTTCTGTAGAACTCCTCTGTGCTGAGTTGGATGCTGACAGCGGATCGTCCTTTGAAGTTGACTGACCACTCGAATCGTTCGGACAGGAACCCTTCCGCCTCAAGCAAGGCCACAGTGCGTTCGACGGACTCTGACGCCACAACCAAATCCACATCCTGCGTCACCATGGGTTGTTCCGCCCAATGGTTGACCGCCAACCCTCCGATGGCGCACCAGGCTATGTTCGCTCTTTCCAGGCAGTCAACGAGTCGCATGACATCGTCCGTTCCCCCGGATGTCTGCCAGTCGTAGAATCGTTTTGAGGTCATGTCCGGATGTTAGCAGATGGAATTGTCCATTGTCATCATCAACGACCGAATCTGTCAAGACTCGTTAGAAATCCCAAATCCGCGCGTAAGGGCCGTGACGCCCCCGGAGTGGGCGGAGCGAGCGTGAGGAGCGGGCAAGGAGGAGCGCAACGAGACGAACGGGGCTGGTTTCGTGGCGGATTTGGAGCGGGGAAGGGACACCGGGCACGATG
>CAIYGI010000082.1 GCA_903925685.1 uncultured bacterium | reverse complement strand
GCACATCTCAATCACGAGGCTTGCTGTTTTATCGTCTCGTAGAGCAAGCCGTGCAGACCGCCCCATTGCCCTACCGACAGATCGTCGAAAGAAAACACAACCTGTAGGGGGCGTTTGCGTTACATGGATACCCCCTTTTAGGAAATTCCATGTTTTGGCCCTCCGTTTATACTCTCAGCCGCTTGGAGATGCGTGCGCGCATGACGATTGCACCCAGATTCAGCAAAAGCACCAGAACCACCAAAATGAATACCAGACCGTACTGAACGTGGCGCACTTCGTCCACGGCCTCGTGCTCGGTTGCCAGGTTATAGATGTTCCACGAAAGCGTCGGCGTCGGCTGGGTCAGCGTTTGCCAGAGCGCCAGGGGTTTCCCCACGCTGACAGCGGCGGTAAAAATGATCGGCGCCGTCTCGCCGGCCGCCCTGCCCATGCTGATCACGATCCCGGTGAGAATGCCCGGCAGGGCCGCCGGCAGGATGATGCTACGGATGGCGTGCCAGCGCCCGGCGCCAAGGCTCAACGCCGCCTCCTTGTAAGTTTGCGGCACAGCTCGAATTGCCTCTTCGGATGCGCGAATCACTGTCGGCAGAATCAATAACGCCAGGGTCATGGAACCCACCATGACACTTTTTGGGAGATGCAATGCCGTCATGAAAAACGCCACACCGAACATGCCGAAGACGATGCTGGGGACGCCGGCCAGCGTGCTGATGCAAGTGCGCAATATGTTGAGAAGCCGGCTTTCCCGGGCATACTCGGTCAGGTAAATGGCGGCGATCAGTCCCATGGGAATGGCAAGCAGCATGGCGCCTATCGTCAGGTAGAATGTGCCGAGTATTTCCGGCCAGATGCCGCCGAAGAAGTGGGAGTCGAACGATTCGTCGGTTAAAAACCGCCAGTAGACGGTCCGGCGCGGCAAGAGCATCTTTTCCGCATTCCGTTCCAGATACGGGAAAATTTCCGCGATCGGTGTTCCGGCAAAGTCCGCGGCGCGCGGCTTCAGAACACGGAGGCCGCTTTTTGTCGGATCCGAGTAATCCCATTCCTCACGGTAGAGAACCCGCTGCAACTTCACCCCGGCGCGGTCCCAACGCGTCTGGCCGTATTGATCCCGCATGAGCATGGGCCGGGCATCGCCGGGCGCGGGCCCCAAGAGAACGTGCAGCGCAGTCTTGAGTTCCTTCAGAGACTTCCTGTGCCTGACACGCTCTGCGCCGGACTCATCGGAAAGCCGTTTTTCAAAGTCGGCAATCGTTCGATAGACCGGTTCGCGGGCCGCGCGCGCGGATGCGATCTCGGCTTCGACCGCCGTCCGATTCCCGCGTTCGAACTTTTCCAGCATGATCCGCCGGTGCTCGACCGTCGCGGTGAAGAAGATCGCCGCGGAGCCGCGGATGAAGATCGGCGTCAGCAGGATCAGCAGCGCGGCGGCCATCAACGCTATCGCCAGTATGCCAGATCCGGAAAAGGCCAGGTCCAACAGTTTGCGCGTTTGCAGCCGCATGCGTTATCCTCCAACCTTCCTGCGCGCGCGCCGGATGATCCATTCGCTGCTCAGGTTGCAGATGAAGGAAAATAGCAGCAGGCAGAGAGCCATCGCGAATAACGCATGGTAGCGGGCCGAGCCCGTCACCTGGTCGGCTTCGCCCATGTCCCCGGCAATGGTCGCGGTGAGCGTCCGTACCGGCTCAAGAAAATTGTACCAGGGGTGCGGAATCTGCGTGGCGTTGCCGGACGCCATCCACACGACCATGGTCTCGCCGATCGCGCGCATGACACCCAGGATCACGGCGGCCAGAATTCCGCTGCCGGCCGCCGGAAGCACCGCCTTCATGAGCGTTTCCGCCCGCGTCGCGCCCAGGGCGTAACTGCCTTCCCGCAGTTCCCGGCCGACCGCCTGCAGGGCGTCCTCCGAGACACTCACCACCGTCGGTAGCGCCATGATTCCCAGGATGATCGAGACGTTGAGGGCATTCGTGCCGCTGGAAATGTGCAGCCCGGTCAGCGCCCGGCCGGCGAGCGTCAGCAAAAGAATTGTTCCCGCACCCAACGACAAAATGAGCGCCCAGCGCGCCTGCGACCGCGCCCGGTCCGGCAGCTTATCCGTCGCCAGGTCCGCCAGGACGGCGGTCGCCAGCGCCGCCAGCGGAGCGCCGACGATCCACACCGCCACTCCCAGAATGGGCCCGCCGCTCTGTTGGAGCAGCGGCGCTAAAACCACCAGTGCGAAGAATCCGTAGGCCACGGAGGGGATGGCCGCCAGAATTTCGATCACCGGTTTGACCACTTGTCTCACCGCGAAAGGAAGCACGTCGCTGAGACAGATCGCCGCCGCAATCCCGAGCGGCACGGCCACCAGAATCGCGCCCAGCGTAACCAGCCCGCTGCCGGCAAATATCGCCAGCGCGCCGAATTCCGCTGTCTCAGCCGATGGATACCACTTCGTACTCGTGAAGAACTCCATGAATCCCTCAAGCTGGAAGAAGGGCAGGGCATCCCTCGCAATGAAGTAGAAAATAAAAAGAACTGCCAGCGTTGAAAGCGAAGTCACCGTCAAGAGGAATCCATTTCCAAAGATCGCCGCGATCCGCTGTCGGCGCCGGGCGACATGGCTCAACAACAATGACGGCATGTCCCGGTCACGCAAAGCGGCGCTTTTAGTTTTCGCATCCATGTGTCAATGCGGCTTCCGCTACGTATCTCTCGCCGGAGGACGTGTGATCACGGTCTTTTGTTCATTGGCGAGGCAGCAGGTGCCGGAGCGGTCAATATACGCCTTAACGTCCCAGTTCGTCTTTGTCGGCAATTCGTTGATGACCTCGATCTGGCTCCAGGGAATGGCCCTAACGCTCTTCTCGCTCTCCAGTACGCCACAAACATACTCCCCTTGCCGTAGCGTCGCAATCCTTCCGCCGCCGCCCACATGAGTTCCAAAATGGTAGGTCTTGCAGAGCAAAACCAGATACTGCGGCGTCTCTTCCAAAACGTCTCCAATAGACACATGACTATGAGCCGTCGCATATGCCTTCAACGATCTGACTTTCACGACTTTTCCTACAAACATGACGCCCCTTGTTCTCGGCAATAACGATCAAGGCGGCCGGGGCGTTATAGCTCGCCGACCGCCTTGTGTGCCCGCAATTATGCCCCATCACTTCACAGGCACAAACCCAGTATCTTCGATGATTTTCTTCCCTTCCGGCGTAGCGGAGAGGTTGATGAAATCGCAAAGCGGCGTAGCCTGCTTCGGTCGGCCATTCGTGTACATATAAAGCGGGCGGGCGACCGGGTACTTCTTGCTGGTCACGGTTTCGGGCGTCACTTCGATTCCGTTGACTTTCAGCGCCTTGACCCCTTCGATGAAGGCCAGACCCACATAGCCGACCGCTGCCGGTGTGCTCAACACCCGTTGCCGGATCGCGCCGTTGCTGCCAACATATTCGACATTTCCGGCGATTTTCGCGCCTTTCAGCACCAACGTCTCGAAACTTTCGTATGTCCCGCTGTTCGTATCCCGGCTGATCCCCACTATGGGCAGATTCGGACCGCCCAAATCCTTCCAGTTTTTGATCTTGCCGGAGTAAATGTCCCGGATCTGCTCGATCGTCAGGTTCGCGAGCGGATTACTCGGATGCACCACCACGGCAATACCGTCCATCGCCACAATCTGCTCTATGACCAGGACGCCGGCATCCTGGGCCGCCTTCTTTTCCGAGTTTTTCATGGGCCGGGACATGGTCGCCACGTCGCAGGCGGCGTTGATCAGACTTTTCGCCCCATTTCCGCTGCCGGACTCGCTAACCGTGATGTTCACCTCCGGATGCTTGCCCATGTAATACTCCGCAAAGGCCTTGGCGATTGGACCGACCGTAGTTGAACCATCCACCACGATCTTATTCGCGTCACCCGCTTGTACGATGCTGGCTGCCATCGCGATTGCCACCAAACCTGTCAGCGCTTTCGTCGTTTTTTTCATTTTGTTTTCCTCGATATTTATCGTTTGTTCAATTACCGTCTCAGAACATCGCCACCAGGTCCACCTGCAACCGGCTGTAGTCCTTGGTATTCGCCGGGTCTGAGATTTTCTTCTCATCCATGAAGTACGTCACGCCAGCCTGCAGATTCTTCATGATTTGGTATTTTCCGTAAAGCTTGCTGCCTTTGCCGTCCGTGCCACCGCCCCAGCGATCGGAATCGGTGAACATACCAAGAGTGGCATCTTTTTGCAGTTCAGTGTAACTGTAGCCCACCTCCCAAGTTTTCGGATTTTTGGCTTTGCCGAACGCGACACCATAGAGATGGCCCTGATTGAAGGCGTCCGCGCCGCCATTGTTGAGTTCCTGCGCAAATATGGCCAGCGGCACGCCGGCGACCCATATATCAAGCTGGGCGAAAAACACCATCGGAGTAAATTCCGTTGCCCAGGCCTTGTTGGTTACGCCTCCGCTCACGCTGCCATTTTTCGTGCTGTTGCCGTATGAGCTGGGCGGACTTTGATAATCGAAAATATCGTTTCCCTGGAATTCCTGGAACCCGTAGTAACTGCCGCCGACGGTCAGCGCGATTTCCGGCGCGAATTGCAGTTTCAAGGCCGCCTGACCGGCGTACAGCATGGCGCTGGACGAGCCGGCCCGCTCCTGCACCCATATATAGCCCGCGTTGCCGAAAAGTGTGGCGAAATCGCCGCCAATTTGGCTCTTTAACGCGAGTCCTTCGGGGGTCAGGTCCGGATCCCACACCAGATCGTCCGGCATGGCGATGAAGGGATTCTTCATCTTGCCGCCAATGACATGCGCCTCGTTGGGGTCGTCGCCGAAGAAACTGTAATCCAGATAGGCGTAGTCCAGATAGACCAACTTCTTGCTTTCGCCGCCGGTCAGCGTTTGGTTGCCGGAGAGAGGGTCGCCGGCCGTGGCCCCTTCATCGGTTGTCAATCCGATGGCGGCCTTCAGGTTGTCGTTGCACTTGGCCTCGGCGCCCAGCCGCGCCCGGATTCTGTCGCGCTGCCGGGTGTAATTCTGTTTGTCGGCGTTGAGCTTCGAGTCATCGTTGATGCTTTCATTCCGGTAACGCAAGTCGCCTTTGAGCGTGATCGAGTCCGCCCATGTCTTCTGAACCGGCGGCGGAGTCGAACTCTGCGTCGCATTTGTCTGCGCCATGCTCATCCCCGCGATGCCCGCCGCCATCAGCACACCCGCCACCGCTGTCTTCACCTGATTCATCTGCGCTGCTCCTTGTGTTTGTTTTGTTCCGATGCACGTAAGAAACGTCGTAACTGCTCAGGTAGGCATCACTCAATGCCGCCTGCATGACGGATGGTTTACGCCCTTCCCGCGAGGGCTGCAAGGCTAAAAATAAAATTATTTTTTGCTGGACTCGGACGGCGGGATGCCGTAATCTGTAATCCATG
>CAIYGI010000081.1 GCA_903925685.1 uncultured bacterium | reverse complement strand
CGCTTGAGAATCTCCGGTTCATGGGCAAATGTGTGTAGTTCCATGCCGCTCTTGTAGCGGAAAGCCGGAATCTTGTCCAGTCATTTCGCCATCAACCCTTGCTGGCACACATCCACGCCGCTACAGATGAAATGCCCCTGACGCTCTATCCAGCGGCCCACGGTACGGCGATGCGGCGAAGCATTCCCAAGCGGCCGACAGCGCGATGGCCGCAGGATCAAGTTGGCGGACGCCCATCGAAGCTTTTACTATGGGAAAGGATTCGACAACTTTTTGTGTGGCACGCCCACCGGGAGTCGAACCCGGCTCGCCAGGATGAAAACCTGGTGTCCTAACCGATAGACGATGGGCGCAAGGAAAGAAACATGAAGTTTATCGAATTCCCGACGCCATGGGAAGGAAAAAGGTCAGGGCAACGCATCATCGCATCACCGCCCTGGTACATAAAGAATTTGGCCTTTCACCTTCCCCCGCCATGCGTTAGAATCCTTCTCCAGATGTCCACGGAAACTTCCTCTTCCGCGCCAGCCGCGCCACGGGAACTGATCAGCGAGCTGGAACGCGTCGTGCCGCATTTCAACATTTCAGGTTCGCTGGCCTCCAGCCAGCTCTATGGCCACGGCCATATCCACGACACCTTCCTGTCCACCTACGACCAGGCCGGTTCCGTGACGCGCTATATTCACCAGCGCATCAACCGCAATGTCTTCAAGAATCCGCCGGTGCTGATGGAAAACATCGTCCGCGTGACACGGCATCTGCGCGCCAAGCTGGAATCCGGCGCGGCGGCAGCCGGGCTCTCCGCGGCCGAGATTTCCCGGCGCACGCTGACCATCATCCCAACGCATGACGGGGCGCCGTTCCATCTGGACCCCAGCGGCGATTACTGGCGCACCTATATCTTCATCGACCAATCCGCCACTTTCGATACGCCCATCTCCCCCGCCATGGCCTTCGAGGCCGCCCGCGCCTTCGGACATTTCCAGATGCTGCTGAGCGACCTGCCCGCGCCGCCGCTGCACGAAACCATCCCCCTCTTCCACGACACGCCCAGCCGCTTTCGGGCGCTGACCGGCGCCCTCGCGCGCGATGCCGCCGGGCGCGCCGCCGCCGTGCGCGACGAGATCGCCTTTGCGCTGCAGCGCGAGCCGCTGACCCATGAACTAACCGACGGCTTGGCGTCCGGCGAGCTGCCTTTACGGGTCACGCATAACGACACCAAGCTCAACAACGTGCTCTTCGACGAAAACAGCGGGGAAGGCATCTGCGTCATCGATCTCGACACGGTCATGCCCGGCTCCGCGCTTTACGATTTCGGCGATCTCGTGCGCAGCGGCGCCAACCCGGCGGTCGAAGACGAAAAGAACCTGGGCAAGGTCAACGTATCGCTGCCGATTTTCAAAGCGCTCGCCAACGGCTACATCGAGGCCACCGGCGCCTTGATCGCCCCCGCCGAACGCCGCCTGCTGGCCCGCTCAGCCCAGGTCATCTCCTTCGAAATCGGGCTGCGTTTCCTGACCGACCATCTCGACGGCGACACCTACTTCAAGATTCACCACCCCGGCCACAACCTCGACCGCGCCCGCGTGATGTTCCGCCTGGTCCAGTCCATGGAACAACACCAGGCCGAAATGCAGGCCATCGTGGACCGCGCAGGTTGAGAAATTGATGCAATATTTTTCGTTCTGGTTCGTTTACTATCTCAGAACACGATGTTTTGGAGGCCTGCGGACAAACGCCAACGGGAACGCGGCGGAACGGGTGAAAGTTCGTTCTGAAAATCCGCGCGGCGGTCGAAACGTCGTATATAGTGGAAAACAAAGCACCGAAAAGCAATTAAGGAGAAAGTACCATGACTCGTTGGATGACACTCTCGATCGCCGCCCTGTTTATCGCGGCGGCAAGTATTCAGGCTCAGGACGCGGCGCCCGGCGCGGCCGGCGCGGCGCCCGGCGGCATCGTGAAACAAAACAAGAAAGCCAACGCCAATGTGGCCGACGAGGCCATCAGCGTGAGCGGCAAACTGAGCAAGGACCAGAAGAAGGGCAGAAACGGCGTGGAGAAGACCGTCTACAGCGTAACCACCGCCGACGGCTTGGCGATGCTGAGGCCGGACGCGACCGTAACCGCGGCGGTCCTCGATGCCATGGTCGGCAAGGACGTGACGGCCACGGGCACCGGCCGCACGATGGAACATGGCGGCAAGAAGATGACACACTTCAAGACGCTTACCAGCGTCGTACTGAAGTAAGGCGTAGCCAACTGCGTTCCCCGCGGGGCAGGTCTTCCGAAAGGAAGCCTGCCCTGTTTGCTTTTTTTCCACGCCTTGCAGCCGCGGCGCCGACGATGTAGTATCACCCTGTGTATGACCTTTATGTATGACTCTTATCTGCCCTACAGTCTTCAGTCTTCAGCCTAAACAACCTGAACAATCCGGTGCGGGAGGAACAAGCTCATGTCCGAGGTGATAGACAATCTCAGCCAGCAGTCGGAACTGAAGATCGGCCTGCCGGACCCGGCGCCCAAACCGCGCCCAAGCCGGAACGGCGCCCATGCGCCCCAGCGCGCCGACCCGCCGGTCGATTCCGCCGAGCGCGATGCGCTCCGCCAGGAGGTCGAACGACTCAAGACCGAACTCGCATTGCGCGAGGAATCCATGAGCCAGGCCGAACACACGGCGTCCTCCGGCGAGTACGCCGCCCTGCAGCGCGAAATCGAAAGCCTGCAACGCACCGTCGCCGACCGCGAGGCCGATATCGCCGAACTGCGCGTCGCCGCCCGCTTGTCGGCGGAAACCCCGCCGGCGCCCGCCCCGCGCCCGGATCAACAGGCCGAGATCGCGCGCCTGACCGGCTTGCTGGAGGAATCCGGCGCCGTGCGCCGGGATTTGGAAACCCAGGCGGCCCGCGTCCGCAAGGCGGAAAGCGGACAGAAGGAACGCATCGAGGCTTTACAGCGGCAACTCGCCGAGATCGAGCGCGAACGCGACCGGCAGGCCGCGGCCGCCGCCCAGGCCGCCGAGACCAATACCCGTCTGGAGCAGGATCTTAAAAGCGCGGCCGACCACCTGCAGCAGCGCGAGCAGCAGTGGGACCAGGTACTGCGCGAACAGGATGCGCGCGAACGCCGCTTGAAGAACCAGATGGAAACCGCCTCCCAGGAACTGGCCGCCGTCCGTCAGCAGCTTCCCGAGGTCAAAGCCGAAATTCAACGCGAAACCTCGATCCTGCGCGCCCGCCTGCTGGAAGAGGAACAACGCGCCGCCGACATGGATGCCCTGTCGCAACGCGTTCAGGGGCGTCAAACCGGCCTCATCGCCGGCGCAATCGTCGCGGCGCTGCTGACCGCAAGCCTGGGCTTTGTCGTCGGACGGAGCTTTGCGCCGACCGCCGCGCCCGTGACGAACGAGATCGCGCCGCTCCAGGCGGAAGCACCCCCCGTCATGCCGCCGCCGGAACGTTCCGCCACTCCCGCATCGGCTCCCGCCGCGGCGTCGGCAACGGCGCCCCAACCGGTCTGGCCCGCAATCTCCGTCCTGGGGGTACAGGCGCGCGCCACGCCGGACAGCCTGACGCTGCTCTTCGCCAGCGGCGTTTTCAGCAGCGGCGTCAAAATCGACCCGCGCGCGCAGGCCGCCCTGCAGGCGCTGGCGAAAACGCTCGCGGCGGCCAAACCGCCCCTGCGCATCGAGGTCCAGGGCTGTACGGATGCGCAGGGCTCGCCCGCCCGCAACCGCGCGCTGGCCCAGCAGCGCGCCGATGCGATCCGCGATTATCTCGTGCGCGCAGGCGGACTGCCCGCGGCCGCCGTTTCCGCAACGCCCGCCGCAGCGCCGCCCTACCCCGGCGCCAGCCCCGACGCCGACCGCAAGAACCGCACCGTGGTGCTGGTCGTGCGGCGCGGATAATTCCCCGTCGAGGGAAACGAAGGCGCCATACGGGCGCCGTGTGAGTATCCATGAAAATCGCAAACATGACGTCGCTCGAAGTCGAAACCCTCGAAATGCCCGCCGCCAACCTGGGGCCGGAAAATCCGCTGCCGGTTTTCAGGCACACGGAACGGGCGCTACCCCTGAAGACCGACGACACTGTCCCGCCGGAGGTGATGGAGGAGATGCGGCACGGGGATCTGTGGCGCGTGCTGCCGTACCGCATGCAGGACGGCTATGATCGCAACCCGCGGCCCGCGCGTTTCCGGTCCATTATCCTTGAGAACGACCGTCTGAAGGCCACCTTCATCCCGGCGCTGGGCGGGCGGCTCTGGGCTTTGTACGACAAGACGACCGGGCGGGATCTGGTCATGCGCAACACGGTTTTCCAGCCTGCCGCCCTGGCGTTGCGCAACGCCTGGTTCAGCGGTGGAATCGAGTGGAACACCCCGTGCCCCGGCCATTCCCTGCTGACCTGCTCGCCGGTGCATGCCGCGCGCGTGCCCTCGGCCGGAGGTTACCCGGTCCTGCGGCTCTACGCCTGGGACCGGGTCAAGCGCCTCCCGTGGGCGATAGATTTCCATCTGCCGCCGGAGTCGGCATTTTTGTTTGCCCGCGTGCGTCTGCTCAACGTGCATGACCGCGAACTGCCCGTGTACTGGTGGACGAACATCGCGGTGGACGAAACTCCCGGCGGACGGGTGCTCTTTCCGGCGGACACAGCGCTTACCAACCATATCGGCGGCACGTTCGGGGCGATCTCGCTGTGCGATGCGACACCGGACCCGATGGTCGCGACCAACAACCGTAACGCGCAGGAGTACTACGGGTTGCTGTATCCAGAGCACAGGCCGTGGATTGTCTCGGTGAGGCCCGACGGAACGGGCCTATTTCACTCCTCCACGCGGCGGCTCAAGGGCCGCAAAATGTTCTGCTGGGGCATGGCGCGGGCCGGACGCCGTTGGCAGGAGCTGCTTACGCCGGAGCGTCCGTATATCGAAATCCAGGCCGGTTTGGCCTTTACCCAGGCGCAGCAACCGGTCATGCCGGCGCATGCGGAATGGTCGTGGGTGGAGGCATTCGGCGCCTTTGCCGCCCCGGCCGCCGCCGTGCATGACCGCGACTGGACCCGCGCCTGGCAGGCGGCCGGGAAAGCGCTGAACGTCCTGTTGCCCCAGGAGCAACTTGAGGAACTGGAGCGGACCCTGGCGCCGGAAGGGCATACGCCGCCGGATGAGTTGCTGGCGGCCGGCGAGGGATGGGGCGCCCTGGAGCGCCGCCGCTGCGCGGTGACCGGCAAGCCCGATCCCATTCCGCCGGAGTGGGCGTTTCCCGCGTCGGATATGGGAAGCGAACAAACTCCATGGCTCGCCCTTCTTGAGCAAGGCGCGCTGCCCGCGTGTCCGCCCGGCGATAATCCGCTCCAAGGCATGGTGCAGACAGAATGGGCCGCGCTGCTCGATGCGGCCGTGGCGGCGGGGCGCGGCGATCACTGGTTGTCGTGGCTGCATCTCGGCAACATGCGCATGGAAGCGCTCGATCCCGCCGGCGCCGCCGATGCCTGGCGCCGCTCGATCGAACGGACACCCAACGCCTGGGCCTACCGCAATCTCGCCGAACTGGCGAAGCGCGAGAAACGCATGGATGCGGCCTGCAAGGCCATGGCCGTGGCCTGGCAACTCGGGCCGCGGATTGCCAGACTGGCGATCGAATATGCCCGCTTGCTGTCGCACTTCAAGCGCTTCGCGGAGCTGCGCGCGTTCTGCCTCGCATTGCCCGCGGACATCCGGGACAACGAGCGCATCCGCATCTGCGCCGCCCAGGCGGCGCTGGAGACCGGGGCGCTCGACGAGGTTGAACCGTTGTTCGAGTATCCGTTCGCCGCCATTTTCGAGGGTGAAAATATCCTGACCGATATCTGGTTCGGACTGTACGCGCGCCGGCTAGCGAAGCGCGAGGGCGTGCCGCTTGACGATGCGCTGCACGCCCGGGTCCATAAGGAATACCCGCCGCCCGCAAACATAGACTTCCGGCTCGTGTCGGAAATCGGCGCAAATGCCGGCGCAAAACCCGCCGAATGCAAAAAATCCTGAGCCGTCCTGCTTAATCTTAAGGACGGGATTTAGCTTTCCACTTTTCCGATTCTAAACAGTGACGAGCATTGGACATCACGCCCACGCGGAGACGGAGGCCCGTCGCCCAAGGAACGCAAGAGTGACTTGTGAAGCGAAGGCAACGACTAAGCGAGTCGACTGACTTCTGACTTCTGGTTTCTGACTTCTGGTTTCTCCCCTTACGGCTCCAGGACGCCTTCCTTGACAAGCTGGGCGTCTTCTTCGGGGGACAACTGGATCGGCAGCGGAATGCCTTTATCGCCTTTGGCGCGGATCAACTCCATGTTGTATTTACGCAGACGTTCCTCGATCTGCTCGTTGCTAAGTTTGACCTTGCTGCCCCCCGGCGAGGAATCGCCGCGACCCATGGATGCCGAGGCCGGCGACGGCATCGGCCGCAAGTTGCGCGTACGCTGGTACTCCTCGTTCGTGAGTCCCGGCGACCCCAGATTGGCGCCGCCCCGCATCCCGACGCGCATGGACATCAGCGACGGGAGCATGCCTCTGCTTGCCGCAGGCGCCGCTGCCGATGCCATTCCGCTGTCGCCGTTCATGGTGATCCAGCGCTCATCCGTCCCCTTGCGCAGCAGGGCGCGGTCGTGGTCGTAGTCAGCCTCCACGAGCGTAATCCCGTCCTCTTCGTCGCTGACATTTAGAAAGTAGTTCTTTTTCGTGCTGGAGTCGGCCAACCCGACGCAGAGCGAACCCGTGATGTCGTTCTTGGTGATGGCGGTCATCTTGAGAGTTTTGATGAACGACTCGGCGTCCGACACCGCCGCCGTGACCGTCGCATCGACCACCGGCGCCTCGGTGCCAAACGGCTTGCGATCGAGTATCACCTGATAACGGTCGAAATTTACGGCCGCGCCCCAGCCCGCCGCGGCCAGCAGCACAAACGCCGCGGCCAGCCCCACCCCCCGCAATGTCAGGTTCGATTTCATAAGAATTTATTATAACATATCTCCTTTTCTTCAAGGGGCTAAACTATTACCTTTTTTTGAAAATACGCGAACTGCCGTCACCCACGACCGAAACTTCGCGCGTCGTCTCTTCGCGACCCAGCCACGGCAGTCATTGCCCCAGTTGCGCCTTACTTCCCACGAACCACCACCCGCTCAATCCGCCCGCCTCCCCACTGTCTGAATCAAAGGGGAGGGGCATCAACCATTGAAGATCACGAACTTGCGCATTGCGAAGTTGATCAGCATGGACGTGACCAGGTTGGCCCCGAAGGCGACCGTCGTGGTCAGCCCGAAATGGACGATCAACCAGGTCTGAAGTCCCGTGCCGATCAGAAAGGAAAATCCGGAGACGGCGTAGAACATCCCGATTTCCACCAGCCAATGGTGGCGGCCGCGCTTGAAAACCCAAAGGATGTTCAGCAGGTAGGCGGTCAGGTTGGAAAAAATAAAGGCCGCGAAATTGTCCCAGGCCGCGTTGTTGGCGCGCACAGCGTCGCTCATCAGCGGAACCTGTAGATGCAATATCTGCACCACGAACTCGCGCTCGGTCAGCGCCGGAAAGACCAGCAAGGCCATGACCGAAAACAACGCGACATGCACAACCACCGCCACGCCGCCACAGATCCCGTACTTCACGAACTGCACAAACGGTCCGTGCTCGCGGCCCGTAAACTGTTTCCACAACGAATGCATTGCGCCTACTTTTCGATAACCATGCCTTTGCGTAAATAGGTCGGCAGGTCCATGTCCTGTCCGTCCAGGTTAGTCGGCTCGACATCCTTGAAGATGCCCTTGCCTGTGGCCTCGAACGACAATACGTGTTGCTGAGCCTGGCCGGCCTGACGTTTCCGGCGCGGCCCGGGCGCGGTGGCGGGCGCGTCTTTGCCGGCCGCCGCGGCGCCCTTGATATCGGCGACATCGTCCTCGGTCCAGCTTTCGGCCGCCAGAATCGTCACCGCACAGGCGCCGCGCCAGTTATCGTCCACCACCGTGCCGCTGAAGAGCCGCGCGTCCTTGCGCATGGCGTTATGCACCGTCTCCATCGCCCGTTCCACTTCCAGGAACGTAAGGTCGGGGCCACCCACCACCGCAACCACCGCGGCGGCCGCCTCGCCCAGCGCAAGCCCGCCGCCAAACAGCGGACTGGCCAGCGCGCGGCGCACGGCGTCGCCGGCTTTGTCGCCGCCTTGCGCCTCGCCCACGCCGAAGACACAGGTGCCGCCGACCGCCCGCACGACGTTGCGCAGCACGCTGGCGTCGATGTCGTTCAGATAACTGCGCCGCGTGAGCAGCTTCCAGATGGCGTAAACGCCCAGTCCCAGCATCTGGTCCGACGCGCGGTAGGCATCCTCGATCGTGGCCGAGCGCTGGCTTTCGAACAGCCGCTCGTTGGGAACCACCGCGACGACATCGGCCTCGTCCCGCAAATCTCCCAGCGCCTTGCGCGCCTGGGCCATGGTGGCCGCGCCCTCGAAGGGAAACGGCAGGGTGGCCACGGCCAGCACCATGGCGCCGGCCTCGCGCGCCAGTCGCGCCACCGTCGGCGCCGCGCCCGAACCCGTGCCGCCGCCGAGGGTCGTCACCAGGAAGACCAGTTCCATGCCGGCAAAAATTCCGCGCAGGCTCTCGGAGGCTTCCTCGACGGCCAGCCGCCCGACTTGCATGTCGCCGCCCGCGCTCAACCCGCGGGTCAGCGTGGCGCCGATCGCCAGGTGATTGGCCACCCCGCCCGCGGCAATCAAGGCGCGCGAATCGGTGTCCACGGCGTACATGGACGGCCCGTCATCCCAACCCTCGGACATCGCGGCCACCGCGCGGCAGCCGCCCGTGCCCACCCCGACCAGCGCCATGCGCCCCACCGCCATGACACCCGTCGCAACTTTCTGTTCCGATGCGGCGCTCATGACGCAACCCCCTGGGGCAGCAGACCGATGCGGCGGAACAAACCCTTGACCCAGCCGCTTTCCTCGCGCGCCGAGCGCGTGAAAGCGTAGCGCACGAGGCCCACGGCCGTCGTGTATTGCGGCCCCTGCAAGGCCGAAGCGAGACCACTCACGCCGACCGACTTGCCCAAAGCGCAGGGCGACTTGAAAATCTCCTCGGTCAGTTCGCGCAACCCGCGCAACTGCGCCGCGCCGCCGGTAATCACCACCCCGGCGCCGATCGCGTGCAGCAGTCCGTCGCGCTCCAGGGCGCGGCGGATCAGGTTGACCGTCTCCACCGTCCGCAGATTGATGACCTTTTGCAGGGCGGAGAGGGCGATGCGCCGTTCGGGATAGCCGACCTCCGCCGGCACCGTGATGCGTTCGCTGCGCGCGCTCTCCTCCACCCGCGCGCCGCCGCGCTCGATCTTCAAGCGCTCCGCCTGATTGCGTTGAATGTTGAAAGCCAGCGCAATGTCGTTGGTAACGTGGTCGCCGCCGATCCCGAACGAGCCCGCCGCCGCCAGGGCGCCCGCGGCATAGGCCACGTAGTTGGTCGTGCCGCCGCCGAAATCTATCACCAGCGCGCCGCCTTCCTTCTGCTCCGGCGTCAGCACCGCCATCGCCGAACAGATGCCGCTGAAAGCCATGTCGCAGACTTCCACGTTCAAACTGGTCACGACCTTGACCGTATTGCGCAACTGCACACGGCGGCCGTGCAGGATCAGCATGTCGAGGGTGAGCTGGGAGGCGTCGAATCCCTTCGGCCGGCGGCAGGGCTGGCCATCCACATAAAATGTCTGCCAGATGGAATGCAGCACCTGCCGGTCCGGCGGCAGGTTCACCGTGCGGGCGATATCGGTCACCTGGGTCACGTCGTCGTCCGTAATGCCGACCTCGGGCTTGCGAACCGGAATCGTGCCGCGGTTGGAGAGCGACTGGATATGGCCGCCGCTGACGGCCAGATAGACCTGATTGCAGGTGACGCGGCCGGTCTCCTCGGCGCTGGTAATGGCCGAACGCAGGCAGACCAGAGCGTTGTCGAGGTCAATCACCTCGCCTTTGCGTACGCCCGACGAGGGATGCTCGCCTTTACCGACGATATAAATCGTGCCGTCGTCGCGCATTTCGCCGACCAGCGCCACGACTTTCGTCGTTCCAATTTCGATTGCCACTACAGGCGGCAGAGCCATGATGTTTTCTCCTCAGTATTCCTGCGAGGGAATATACTGATCTCCGAAGGTCAAATCCAGATTGGCGATATGCTTGCCACGCCGTTCGGCCGCGTGCAGGGCCGTCACAAGGGTGGCGAACTTTGCTTCCAATTGTTTCTGCGCGGCAGCGGCGCCCGTGCCCATGCCCTCCCAGGCCAGCCTGACGCGCTCGCCGCCCGCCAGGTAAAGTTCGACGTATCCACGGGGCGACACATCCACCGAAACCACGCGCAGTTGCCGCCCGACGTTGGTGTTACGGCAGGCGTCCACCACATCCAAGGCCTTGAAAACGGCAGCCGCCACCCGGCTGCCGGGGCCGATACCGGACGCCGGGAAACCCGTGATCACGGGTAAATCGCGCATGCCGGGACCAACGGTAAAGACCCAGCCCTCGCGATCCACACCCCAGGATTGGAACCGGCTGAGGCGCGCGATGGCCACACGTTCGGTCAACTCGATCAGCAAGGTATCCGGCAGCTGGCGGGTCAGATTCATCACGGCCACGTTGGGTTGCCGCCGCAGAAAATTTTCGCGCAGATTTCCCAGGTTCAAATCGAAGATATTCTGCCCTTCCTGGATTCCGGTGTACTCGCGCACATGCTGTTCGGTAAGCATCGGCCCTTCGGCCTTGATCACCAGATGGCGCAGGGTGTAGCGCGGGTTGCCCCAAAACAAGGTTTCCCCTACTTTGTAAAGTCCGTACGCCGTGAGACCGAGCGCCAGCAGTCCCACAGCCATCCAGCCCAGCCATTTGGCCAAACGTCCATGAGCGTCGGCCCTGGACTCCCCCAAACGGGCATTGGCGTGCAGTCGGCGCACGCTGCGTTGTGAAATCTTTCCGAAAAGCACGGTCTGCTCCTGAGATACTGGCATCCCATTAGGGATGCCAAGGCTGAAGTGATTTAGACTGTAGGCTGTTAGTTGAAATATATAAATCGCGTTTTAAAAATCGGCCCTAAAGTTTTCCTCATATGCGCCAGATTTTGCCGTTTTCATGTTTCTCCTAACAGTCTACAGTCTAACAGCCTACAGTCTAAGCATCCTGCGGGATGCTTGGCCCTTGAGCGCGGCGGACCGCATGATACGATCGCACAACTCCGCAAACGAATAGCCCGCCGCCGCCGCCGCCTTCGGAAGCAGGCTGGTTTCCGTAAAGCCTGGAATCGTATTGACCTCCAATACGCCCATCCGTCCGCGCGAATCGAGCCGGATATCGGTGCGTCCAAACCCGGCGCAATCCAGCGCCCGAAAAGCCGCCAGTCCCAAGGCCCGGGCCCGGCGGGTTTCAAGTCCTGTCAGCGGCGCAGGCACAAGATAGCATGTCCGGCCTTTGGTGTACTTGGAAACATAGTCGTAATATCCGCGCGGCGCGCGGATTTCCACCGCCGGCAGCGCCTCGCCGCCAAGAATGCCCACGGTCAATTCCCGCCCTGGCAGATAGTCTTCCACCAGCACTTCTCCGTCGTAACGCACGGCATCCGTAAAAGCCGCCGCCCATTCGGCATGCCGGAAGACACGGTGAATACCGATGCTCGAGCCCTGACAGGGCGGCTTGAGCACCACCGGCAGCGGCAGCGTGCGCGCTGCGGGATCGGACAGAACCTCCCAGGCCGGGGTGGCAACGCCGGCCGCGTCGAAGGCCGCCTTGGTCAGGCGCTTGTCGAACGCCACCAGGCTGGAGCGCGGACCGGAACCGACATACGGCACCCCGCATTTTTCCAGGTCGGCCTGCACCCCGCCATCTTCGCCGTAGGCGCCGTGAAGCGCAATGAAGGCCGCCTCGATCCCGGCGGGCAGTTTCAAGCGGGCCTGCGTAACGTCCACTTCAACGACCTCGTAGCCCGCCTCGCGCAAGCCGCCGGCCACCGCCGCCCCGGAACGCAACGAAACCTCGCGCTCCGACGAAGGCCCTCCTTTCAGCACGGCGACGCGGCGAAAGGGGCGGAGGACTGGATCGGGGCCGGGGGAATTTTTCATTATCTTGATGCTGCTCTGATTGATGGTGGAGGGGTGAAGGTTGAAGGTGGAGTGTCTAGATCAGCGCTTGACGAATCCGTACCGGATCGCGACGCAAATCCAAGACTCTGAAAACCACGACTAAGTCCGCATCGTGAGTATAGTAGACAGCGTAAGGAAATCGCCTGGATAAGAGTCGGTGATAGCCGAAGATCTTCGGATGGATTCCCGCGTAGAGAGCAAGGGAGTCGATGTCTGAGAACAGAGAGTCAAAAAAGTACTCACCCAGACCTTGGCCCTGTTTCTCGTAGAAGAGTCGTCCGGCGTACAAATCTTCCGCGGCCGAGAAAAGTATCTTGATCCTCATTCGAAACGTTTCCTGAGGTCCTTCTTTGCCTTTGTCCAGTCAGCAATCTGTTCCTGCCCCGCGTTTACTCGGGCCTCAGTTTCCTTCAGAACAGCATGATGCCATGCGGGAGATTCCACGTCCGCATCATCTTTGGAGAGGTCCGCCCATATGGTTTCCATCGTCTGGAGCTTTTCCGCACGGGACATACGCTCAATCTGAATCGTGGTTGCCATAATTTCTTACCTTCTTAACCTCTTATATGCGTCGCACACCCATTTATTCAAGCAAAAATAATTCCGGCGCAAGAATTGTTCCGGTTTGACGCTGCACCGCATCGCGCGCCAGTTCCAGGAGGGCGCGCACGTCGGTGGCCGTGGCGTCCGCGGCGGTCACGATCACGTTGGCGTGCCGCCCGGAAAAGCGCGCGCCGCCCAGCGTCATCCCTTTGCATCCGCAGGCTTCCAGCAAGCGTCCGGCAAAATCGCCGGGGGGATTGCGAAAAACCGAGCCCGCCGAACGCAGGCCGCGCTGCCATTCGCGCCGCGCCGCGTGTTCGCGCAGCGTCGCCGCCAGCGCCGTGGGTTCCGCCGGGGTCAGCCGCAAGACCGCCCGCAAGACCACGCGTCCCGCCAGGTTTGGACAGTCGCGGTATTGATACTCTAGCTCCGGACGGGGCCAAACGCGTTCGCGGCCGTCGGGCTCGCGCGTCACCAATTCCGCCAGCACATTGTCAAAGGCGCGCCCCCAGGCACCGGCATTGCCTCGTGCCGCGCCTCCCAGCGTGCCGGGAATGCCGTGCAGAAACTCCAGGCCGCCCAGCCCGCGCGCCGCCGCCTGCGCGGCCAATGCCGTCACCGGCAACGCCGCGCCCGCGGTCACGCTGTCGGAGGTCCAGCACAGCGATTCGAATACGGGCCCTGTCAGCCGGATGGTCAGTCCGCGCACACCGTCGTCCGCCGCCCAGGTATTGCTCCCGCTGCCCAGCACCCGCCACGGCACATCCGCCCCAGTCGCCCAGTCGAGCAGTGTGTTGAGGTCTTCCAGTGTGCCCACTTCAGCCCATAAATCGGCCGGACCGCCGACACCCAAAGTGGTGTGTTTAGCCAGCGGCTCATGCGCTCGCATCACCGTGGCAGGACTCAGCCGCAGTGCCAGTACGGCGCGTTGCCAGGAGGCCACGGGGCTAAGCTCCGCCACCGGCACGCCGGCCAGCGCCTCGCGCGCCCAGTAGGCAATGCGTTCCACGTCGCCCGCGCCTATCACGAGCAGCAGATCGCCCGCGCCCAGCCTCGTACGCAGCGCAGCCCAGGCGCCCGCCAGACCGGTTGCCACCGAGACCCGCGCCGGCCCGGCGGCGGAGCGCCGGAAGTGGCCGTAGAGATCCCAGATCGTACCGCCTTCCAGCGGCGCTTCAGAGGCGGCGTAGACCGGCGTCAGAATCAAATCGGACACTCCGGCGAAGGCCGCCGGAAAATCCGCCCCCAGCGCGCGTGTGCGGGTGAAGCGGTGCGGCTGAAACACGGCCACGATCCGCCGTCCCAGCGCGCGCGCCGTGGACACCAGCGCCGCGATCTCGCTGGGATGATGGGCATAATCGGAAACCACCTGAATATCTTCGCGCTCCACAAAGCGTTCGAAGCGCCGGCGGGGCAGTTCGGCCGACTGCAATCCGCGCCGCACGGCGTCGAAATCCACACCCAGCTCGAACGCCGCCGCCGCCGCCGCCAGGGCGTTGAGTAGATTGTGCCGGCCCGGCAGCGGCAGGCGCAGCGTGCCCAGCGCCAGATTGTCGCGTTGCATGCAAAAGCGCGCGGCCATGGGTTCAAGGGTCACATCCACCGCCCGTACATTCGCCTCCGCGGAAAACCCGAACGAGCGGGCGCCGGGACAGGCTGCGCCCAGCCGCGCCGCGCGCGGATCGTCGCAGCCGTAGACGACGCGTCCCGCATTCAGCATGAGGGTTTGGAAGCAGGCTTCGAAGGCTGCGACATCTTCGAAATGCTCCATGTGGTCAAATTCGATGTTGGTCACCACGGCCACCGCGGGCCGGTAGAGCGCGGCCGTGCCGTCGCTCTCGTCGGCCTCGGCGACAATCCACGGGTCGCGTCCGACTCCGGCCGGACCGCCCAAAGCCGCCACCTCGCCGCCGATGCAGAAAGTTGGATCGCGTCCCGCCGCGCGCAGAATCAGTGTCAGCAAGGTCGTGGTGGTGGTTTTACCGTGGGTGCCGCTGACGGTGACCGAGCCCGGCCCCGTCACCAGCGCCGGCAGGACCTCACCGCGGCGATGGAGCGGAATGCCCGCCGCGCGCGCCGCCGCCAATTCCGGGGCATCCATTGAGAGCGCCGCGCTATAAATCAGCCAGTCCAGCGGCGCCGCGGGCGCCAGCACGTGTTCGGCGCCATGGCCATGGAAGACCGTCATGCCGCGCGCCGTCAGCCAGGCGGTAAGCGGCGTGGCGGCCAGATCGCAGCCCGAAACCCGGAAGCCTCGTCCCTGCAAGAGCACCGCCAGCCCGGCCATGCCGATGCCGCCGATGCCCGCCAAGTGAACGTGCCCGCCCTGTTTCACGAGCGCCGCGACAGCGCGGCGGCGCGACGGATCGTCGAGCGCCACGGCGATCTGGGAGCCGGTTGTTTTCACCCGCGCCACTCTAAGCCAGTTCCAGTTTGACGATCATGGCCCGGACCAGTCTGATGTGACGGCTTTCCTCGTTTTTGAGCGTTTCGAGAAGTTCCACCACCATGTCGATTTTGCAGTTTACAGTAACTGCTCAGGTAGGCATCACTCAATGCCGCCTGCATGACGGATGGTTTACGCCCTTCCCGCGAGGGCTGCAAGGCTAAAAATAAAATTATTTTTTGCTGGACTCGGACGGCGGGATGCCGTAATCTGTAATCCATG